>CAIQIL010000113.1 GCA_903871865.1 uncultured Burkholderiales bacterium | reverse complement strand
TCGCGCACTTCCACCGGCTTGCACACGCGCAGGAACTTCTTGGGCGCCTTCTGCAGCTCGATGCCCGCGCTTTGCAGCAGGTACACGAACGCAGCGGAGGAGCCGTCCAGGATGGGCACTTCCTCGGCGGTGATGTCCACGTAGAGGTTGTCCAGGCCGAGGCCGGCGCAGGCCGACATCAGGTGCTCGATGGTGTTGACCTTGGCCGCACCCGGATCGCCGCCCGGCGAGATGGTGGTGGCCATGCGCGTGTCGCAAACCGATTCGGCGCGCACGGGGATGTCCACCGGCTGGCTCAAATCCACCCGACGGAAGACGATGCCGGTGTCCGGTGCGGCGGGGCGCAGGGTCAGCTCGACACGCTGGCCGCTGTGCAGGCCCACGCCCACGGCGCGCGTCAGGGATTTGAGGGTGCGTTGTTGCAGCATGGCCGGAATTATCGCTGCGGCGCAGCAAGCGTGCGAGAGCTTTTGCCGATGACCCTCATGCGCGGCGCCAATGGGCGAATGCTCACAGCGTGTGGGTGCGGTCGCCGTGGGCAAAGCCGATGGCCTCGAACCAAGGGCCCTTGACGAAGCCGATCACCTTGAAGAGCTCGCCCATTTCGTGCTCGGCCACCAGCATCTGCAGGGCAACGCGGGACTGGATGTCGGCGGCGTTGCTGGCCTGGCCGGTGCGCGCCAGGGCCTCGCCCAGGCCGCAGTTGGTGAGGAAGCGCCCCTGACTCGTGTAGCCCAACACCTCCCAGCCGGCGTCCTGCCCGGCCAGGGCGATGCCGGTGAAGTTCACGTGCGCGGTGATGTCCTTGTCGCCGACCATGGCCAGCGGGTCGGGGTCGGCCGTGTGGGCGTGGTGGCACATCAGGGTGCCGCCGTGGCGCTGGGGCAGGTAGTACTCGGCCTCAGGGAAGCCGTAGTCCAGGAAGAAGGCCGCACCACGCGTCATGCGCTGCGCGAGGGTGGTGACGAAGGCCTCGGCCTGGCCGTGGGTTTCGGTGACGGTGCCCGGTGGGTAGGCGCTGTCAGGGTGCTCGGTGGGTGGGCGCACGCCCTCGGGGGCCAGGCGGTCGGCCCAGGTGAAGGCGGGGTGCGGGTGAAGCGCTGCCTGGGTGGCGGTGGTGGCCGTTGAGCTGGTGCCGGCGGTGGATCCGGTGGTTGAGCCGGTGGTTGCGGGCGCCAAGGCCACGCCGCGCTCCTGCCAGCGCGCGCCGTCCCAGCTCAGCAGGTGCACGGGCATGGCGTCGAGCACCTCGTTGCCGACGATGACGCCCGACATCGCCTCGGGCAGGCTGTCAGCCCAGATCACCTTGTGGACCAGGCTGGGGTGGGCCTTGAGCAGGCGCTGGTGCTGGCGGTCGCGCAGCGAGCCCGACAGGTCCACGATGACGTAGCGCTGGATGCGGTCGCCCAGCTCGCCCAGCAGCTGCTCGGCCAGGGCGCCGGTGCCCGCGCCGAACTCCCAGACCTCGTCGGTGCCGGTGGCGTCCAGGGCTTGCAGCACTTGGCGCGCCAGCACCTCGCCGAACAGGGGCGTCAGCTCCGGTGCGGTGACGAAGTCGCTGCCGTCTTGCGGGTGCTGGCCCAGCACGCGCCGCCCGCCGCTGTAATAGCCCAGGCCGGGGGCGTACAGCGCCAACTCCATGAAGCGCTCGAAGCCCATCCAGCCGCCGCGCTCGCGGATTTCATGGGCGATCAGCTCGGCCAGCGGGTGGCCGCTGACGGGCGCGGCCACTACACTGTGGCCCTTGTCGCTGGACAGGTGGGTGGATGGCGTGGGGCGGTTCATGGCCGCATTGTGTCGGAAGGCGCGGGCCATCGCATGCACGCCCTGGCCGCGGCCACCCGCATCACCGTCTCACCACTGCCGCACCACCGCCGCGAGCGCCTCCGAGAACCAAGCCGTGAATGCATCCGTGAACGACTCCCTGCCTCCAGGCGCACCGGCGCTGCCCGAGCGCTGCGCCCGCGTCGCGCTGGTGACGGGTGCGGGCAAGCGCCTGGGCCGCGAGATCGCCTTGTGCCTGGCGGGCCAGGGCTGGGACGTGGCCGTGCACTGCCGCGCTTCGCGCACCGAGGCCGAGGCCACCGCCGCCGACATCCGCGCCCTGGGCCGCCGTGCCACCGTGCTGTGCGCCGACCTGGCCGACGAGGCCGCCGCCCGCACCCTGGTGCCCGATGCCGTGGCGGCGCTGGGCCGGCTGGACGCGGTGGTCAACAGCGCCTCCACCTTCGAGTACGACAACGCCGCATCCTTCAGTTACGCGATGCTGGAGCGCCACCTGCGCGCCAACACCGCGCCGGCCATCGTGCTGGCGCAGATGCTGGCCGAGCATGTGAAAGCGCGGCAAGGCGAGTGCACAGGGGAGGGCGCCGTGGTCAACCTGCTCGACCAGAAGCTGTGGAACCCCAACCCCGATTTCATCAGCTACACCCTGTCGAAGGCCGCGCTGGAATCGGCCACGACCTTGCTGGCCCTGGCCCTGGCGCCCGCCGTGCGCGTGCTGGGCGTGGCCCCGGGCCTGACGCTGACCAGCGAGTGGTTGCAGGGCGCGCAGTTCCAGCAGGCGCATGCGCTGTCGCCGCTGGGGCGCTCGTCCACCCCGCAGGACGTGGCCACGACCGTGGCTTTCGCGCTGAGCAACCGCTCGATGACCGGCACCACGCTGCTGGTCGATGGCGGCCAGCACCTGCAGCGCTTCGAGCGCGATTTTTCGATGATGTGAACGAAGGCGGAAACGCAAAGGCCCGACCATGTCCCTGACCAAAGGCACCCAGACCCTCAGCCTCACCGGCCTGCGCTTCGACGCCAGCCTGGG
>CAIQIL010000112.1 GCA_903871865.1 uncultured Burkholderiales bacterium | reverse complement strand
CTCGGGCTTTTCACGCCAGTGCCATCACAGAAACACGCCTTCCCGCAACCATTTGGTGGCGACCCATTTTTCGCCGTCCGTGACGGGTGCGCCGCCGTGGAGGGTTTTCGTCTGGGGCGTGGGCAAGGGATAGGCAAAAAACACCGCCGAGCCAGCCACGGCATGCACGGTGACGCCAGCATCGGGGAATGTGGTGGCACCACCGGCCGCGGGCGTGTTGAGGTACATCAGCAAGGTGCCTACACGCTGCCCGCCGCGCTGCAATATCGTCGGCGTGCCGGCTTGGTTCGGGTCGAAATAATCGTAGTGCGGGCGGTATTCGGCACCGGGTGCATAACGCAGTATCTGGATGCCCTCGCCGTTCTCGACGGGCCAGTGCAACAGGGCCGCGATGCGCGCTTCGATGCGCGCGCACAACCCACTCTCGCCGCGTGCGAAAAACATGCCCTGGCTCGTGCGGGCCGTGTTCACCTCGCTGCCTCCGGTGGCGTTGACCACGGTTTCCGAGCGCGCCAGGCGGGGCTGGGCCTGCGCCATCAGCTCGGTGCACTCCTCGGAGGAGAGGAAATCGCTGAACACCACGATGCGCGGGTGCTGGATCTGCAGCAACACGGTGACATCGCGGTCATGGGCCCGGACCACGTTGGGGTGACCTGTGGCGACGTCGGGCATGGGCTTGGCCGCCAGCTTCACGGCGCTGGCGCGGCCCTGCAGCACGTCTTCCATCGCGCCGAGCGCCACGTCTTCTTCCCAGCCGCTGGCGCGCATGGCCGTCAACACGGACTGGGGGCTGTGACCCGCTTCCGCCTGGGCGATGATCCAGACGCGCAATTCAGGGGTGATGTCCTGGGTGCTCATGGCCGTCAGGCTGCCGAGCTCAACCGGCGGCGGAACACCAGGCGATCGGGCTCTGACGCCGCCGCGTCATGGGCATAGCCCTCGGCGTCGAAACTCAGCAGGGCTTTGAGCGTCTTGGCGCGGTGCTGGATGGCGTGGCGGGCCATCAGGCCGCGCGCACGCTTGGCGTGGAAGCTGATGATCTTCCATTGGCCGTTCTTCCAGTCTTCGAAAACACACTCGACCACCCGGGCCTTCAGGGCCTTGCGCTTGACGGACTTGAAGTACTCCTGCGAGGCCAGGTTGACGACGAGGTCGCTGCCTTGCTCGGCCAGGCGCTGGTTCAGGTGCTCGGCCAGGCGGTCGCCCCACCAGGCGTAGAGGTCCTTGCCGCGCGGGTTGGCCAGCTTGGTGCCCATCTCCAAGCGGTAGGGCTGCATCCAGTCCAGCGGCCGCAGGAGGCCGTACAGGCCGCTGAGGATGCCGACGTGCTCTTGCGCCCATTCGAGGTCGGACGGCTTGAGGCTGGCTGCGTCCAGGCCTTCATACACATCGCCGTTGAAGGCCAGCACCGCCTGCTTGCTGTTGGCTGCTGTGAATGTCGGCTGCCAAGCAGCGTAGCGGGCCACGTTGAGGGTGGACAGCGCATCGCTGAGGTCCATGAGCGAGGCCAATTGCGCCGGCGTGTAGGGCTTGAGCACCTCGATGAGCGCGGCCGATTCGCCGATGAACTGCGGCAGGGTGTGGCGGTCGGTCGTGGCGGGGGTGTCGTAGTCCAGGCTCTTGGCCGGGGACAGCAGGATCAGCATGGGCGCTCTCAGAAACGTTGGCGGGTTCAGGCGGGAGGTTCAGAGCGTCGGGCCACCCACGTCACGCCGGCAGGCACACGGCGCATCGGTTTGCAAGGCGTCGAGCACGCGCAGGACTTCGTCCGGGTTGCGCCCCACCAGCAGGCTGTTGGCGGACACGTGGCGGATGACGTTGTCGGGATCGACGATGAAGGTGGCGCGCAGGGCGATGCCAGTGGCGCGGTCGCGCACGCCGAGCTGGTCGACCAAGGCGCCGGCCTCATCGGCGAAGGCATGGTGGCCGGGCTGGTCCAGCGCGGGCGTCTCGCGGCGCCAGCCGAGCTTGGAGTGCTCGTTGTCGGTGGAGCCGCCCAGCAGCACGGCGTTGTGGTCAGAAAAGGCCTTGGCCAGGGCGGCGAAGGCCTCGACCTCGCTGCCGCACACCGAGGTGAAATCCTTGGGGTAGAAGTAGATCACCTTCCACTTGCCGGGAAAGCTGGCCTCGGTGAGGTCCTCAAATGCCGACTGGCCATGTTCTTCGGGGTGCTTGAAACCTGGCTTGACGCCCACAACTTTGAACGGTTCCAGCTTGTCACCAACGGTTTTCATCTGCGCCTCCGGCCCGGGGTATTTTCCATACCCCTTCATCATAGATGTCTGCCCCCTAGAATTCACCCCTCCACCGCTCAAGCACCGCATTCGCGGCCCACGACCATGGCGCTCTACCGCATCAAGGACCAGGCTCCGGCCGTCCACCCCACGGCTTATGTGGCCGAATCGGCCGACGTCATCGGCAACGTGACGCTGGCGGAACACAGCAGCGTGTGGTCGCATGTGACCTTGCGCGGCGACAACGAGCCCATCGTGATCGGTGCGCGCTCCAACGTGCAGGAATCCGCCGTGCTGCACACCGACATCGGCTTCCCGCTGACCCTCGCCGAGGACGTGACCGTGGGCCACCAGGCCATGCTGCACGGCTGCACGGTGGGCGCAGGCGCCCTGATCGGCATCCAGGCCGTGGTGCTCAATGGCGCCGTGATCGGCAAGAACTGCCTGGTGGCAGCCGGTGCGCTGGTCACCGAAGGCAAGGTGTTCGAAGACGGCATGCTGATCATGGGTTCGCCTGCGAAAGCCGTGCGCCCGCTGAGCGAAACCGACCTGGCCCGCATGCACATGGGCACGGCCCTGTACGTGGCCAAATCTGCCGACTACAAGACCGAGATGGTGCGCATCGACACCCCGTCGAAGTGACGCGCCATCGGTCTCCCCGAAAGAACCTCCATGAGTGAACTGCACAAATTCCTGTTCGAAGGCATGCCGGTGCGCGGCGTGCTGGTGCGACTGACCGATTCCTGGCAGGAGTTGCTGCGCCGACGGGCCTCGGCAGAGGGCTACGACGCACCGGTGCGCCGCTTGCTGGGCGAGATGAGCGCCGCGGGGGTGCTGCTGCAGTCCAACATCAAGTTCAACGGCGCGGTGATTTTGCAGGTGTTCGGCGAGGGCCCGATCAAGCTGGCCGTCACCGAGGTGCAGCCTGACCTGAGCTTTCGCAGCACGGCCAAGGTGGTCGGTGAACTGCCGGCCAGCGACACCGGCCGCCTGCCGCTGGACGTGATGGTGAACGTCAACGGCCACGGCCGCTGCGCCATCACCCTGGACCCGAAAGACCGCCAACCCGGCCAGCAGCCCTACCAGGGCGTGGTGCCCCTCAATGCCGCAGACGGCGAAGCGCTGCAGGACCTGAGCGCGGTGCTGGAGCAGTACATGCGCCAGTCCGAGCAATTGGACGCCAAGCTCATCCTGGCGGCGAATGACGAGATCGCGGCGGGCCTGCTCATCCAGCGCATGCCCGTCGAGGGCGAAGCGAACCTGGCCGGCACAGACCGCGCGGCGGCTGCCGAAATGGACGTGGCCGAGCAGTACAACCGCATCGCCCACCTGGCCGCCACGCTGACGGCCGAGGAACTGCTGACGCTGGACGCACCGACCATCCTGCACCGGCTGTTCTGGGAAGAAACACTGCGCTATTTCGAGCCGGCCACCGGCGCATCCGGGCCGCAGTTTGCGTGCTCCTGCTCACGTGAGCGCGTGGCGAGCATGCTGCGCAGCCTGGGCAAGGCAGAGATCGACAGCATCGTGGCTGAGCAAGGTCAGGTCGAGATCGGCTGTGACTTCTGCGGCGAGCGCTACCACTTCGATCCGATCGATGCGGCCGAGCTGTTCCGCGATGGGGCCGATGTGCCGCCGGGATCGCAGCGGCTGCAGTGAACGGACGGGGCCTGCGCTCAGGCTGCGGTGCGCGCGTCGCTGTCCCAGACCCAGGGCTGCGCCAACAAAGCACACCAGTCGGGATTGAGCGCCGCGTCACGCGGGTCTGAGCGCAGCAGCAGCTCGCGCCCATCGGCAGGATGCTGCAGGCGCAACTCGGTGGCGTGCAGCCACAGGCGCTGCAGCCCCAGGTGCTGCGCCCACCAGCGGTTGTGCGCGCCTTTGCCATGGGTGGCGTCGCCGATGATGGGGTGGGCGATGTGCTTGAGGTGGCGGCGGATCTGGTGCCGCCGGCCCGTCTCAGGCTGTGCTTCGACCAGGGCGACGCGGGTGTGCGGGTAGCGGTCCACCGGGACGTCGAGCTGCCATGTGGCCAGACGCCGCACATGCGTGAGCGCGTCTTGCGGCGGTGTCTCGGGCGGGGTGTCGTCCGGCCGCAAGGGGTGGTCCACGCTGAGCGACGCACCAGGCCAGCCGCGCACCATGGCCAGGTAGCGCTT
>CAIQIL010000111.1 GCA_903871865.1 uncultured Burkholderiales bacterium | reverse complement strand
TCATCAAATCGATCACGCCGACGCATTATGGACGCAATAACCCGCGCAAAATAAGCGCCAACGCCCCCAAGCCACAGGGGCCCCACTCACTGCGCCCCCGACATGATTCGCATTGCCCTCGTGACCCCCATGCTGCCGATACCTCAAGACAAGACACGGGGGCGCTTCATCCACGAAACAGCCAGGGCACTGTCTGCCATCGCGAAGGTCAAGGTCTTCTTCCAGCAAGCCAGCTACCCCCGGCTGCCTTTCGTGGCGCCCCGCAGTTTCCTCGAGGGCACCGTGGGCTCGGACTACACCGTGGACGGCTTGGATGTCGATGCGTTCACCTACCCTGTGCTCCCCGTGTTGTCACGCGCCATCAACGGGCATGTGAGCGGCGCGGCACTGCTGCCCAAAGTCCGCGCGTTTCAGCCCGACCTCGTTTTGGCCTATTGGGTTTATCCGGACGCCTATGGCGCATTGCGCACCGCACGGCGGCTGGGCGTGCCCTGCGTGGTGGGCGCGCTGGGCTCAGACATCCATGTGCGCAGCGGCCTCAACACGGTCATGACCCGGCGGACCATCCAGGCAGCCGACGCCCTCATCACGGTCAGCGAAGCAATGCGCCAGACCGCCATCCACACCTTTGGCGCCAAGCCTGACAAGGTGCACACCATCGTCAACGGCTTCAACACCTCGGTGTTCCACCTGCGCGACCGCCACCAGATGCGCCAGAAACTGGGCATGCCGACCGACGAAGAATCGATCGTCTACGTGGGCCGCTTCGTGGAGGCCAAAGGCATGCGGGAACTCATCACCGCTTTCACACGCCTGCGTGCAACGCGCCCTCGCTGCCGGTTGAATTTGGTGGGCGATGGCGTCATGCGAGAAGAACTCGCTGCCCTCGTCCAGCGCGAGGGCTTGGGAGACACCGTGCGCATGCCGGGCGGGCTGCCGCCAGAGCAAGTGGCCGAATGGGTCTCTGCCAGCGATGTCCTGACCCTGCCGAGCTGGTCAGAGGGCTACCCGAATGCCGTGGTCGAAGGCGCGGCCTGCGGACGACCTGTGGTGGCCACGGACGTGGGCGGCACGCGCGAAATCCTGGATGCGTCCAACGGCATTCTGATTCCGCCCAAAGACCCCCAAGCCTTGCAAGACGCCCTGACCCAAGCCCTGGATGGCCAGTGGGACCACGCCGCCATCGCTGGCCGCATGACCCGCACCTGGCACGACGTCGCCCGCGAGACCTTGACCGTGTGCGAGCAGGTTCTGCGCCCCAGCGCAGGACGCACCGGCGGACACTGAGGCCTCAGCGAGCACAGGGCGCCATCGTGCAACGATGGCCGCTCGCCCTCTCAGCGACGCGCGGCTTTCGCCTTGTCGGTGAGGCTCACCAGGAAGTCGGTCAACTGCACGATGTTGTTGCGCCATTGGCGGTGCTCAGCGATGTAGCCACGCGCCGCCTGGCCCACGCGGGCCAGCGCATCCCTGTCCTGGCTTCTGGCGATGACCTGTGACACGGCCTCGTCGAGCTCGCCCGCAGGGAACATCCAGCCCGTGACATCGGGCTTGAGCACCTCGCGGATCGGAGCGAAGTCTGGGGCGATCGGTGGCACACCGCAGGCCATGAACTCGAACAGCTTCACGGGCGAGGTGTAGTCACCCGCGCTCGGCAGGATGGCCATGTCCATGGCAGCCAACAAGCCGGGCACGCGGTCATGGGGCACGCGACCCACCATCACGATCTGGCTGGACAGGCCCTTGTCCTGCACGAACTGCTTGACTTCGTCGAACTTGGCGCCGTCGCCCACCAGCAACAGCTTGAGGTGCGGGTTGCGCTTGAGTGCATCGGCAATGCGGTACACGAACTGGTCAATGGCATGCCAAGGCACAAAGGCACCCAGGTAGCCGCACACCACATGCCCCTCCAGCCCCCACTGCTGGCGAGCCTCGTCGCGCTGGGCCTGGGTGAAGGTGAACTGGGCGATGTTGGCCGCGTTCGGCGTGATGATGGTGGGTGCGATGTGCCCGTGCACCTGCACCGCACGGTCGCGGAAGACGGACGACACGAACACCAGGCCATCGGCCTTGCGGAAGACCCATCGCTCGATGGCCATGGCCAGGCGCTTGAAAAACAAGGGCCTCACGCGCTCCACAGCAGCAGAGTCGTTGACTTCCAGGATGATGGGCAGGCCGCGCAATCGGCACAGCAGCACCGTCACGAACATGAAGAGCGAATAGCGCTCGTACACGAACGTCAGGCCAGGATTGCGGCGGAAGAACTGCACCAGGCGCCAACCGGCCATCAAGTTGTAACCCAGCTCTGCCAACTCGAACAAGGGCTCGGGAAACTGCGACACCAGCTTCATGAGCCAAGTGGCTTGGCTGGTGGGCGACATGGCCTTGGGCGTCGAGTAGGGATCCGCGCCCGGCAGCGAGATGATGTCGACCTTGACCCCCTCAGCCCGCATCGCATCGGTGATGCCCCGGATGTGCACGCCTTCGACAGCCTTGCCTTGTGTTCGGTGGTGGTACAGCATGTGCTGTACGCGGCTTGTGATCGAAGTGTGCGATGCCATTGAACAATGAAACGAGGACACGATCGGGAGGCCGCAGCCCCTGGGGCAGAGTGACGCTGCATGTCAATTTTGCACCAAGTCACCTGTGAAACTCAGTGTAGCATTTGGCCATGACACCCCCTGCGACAGACGCCGCTTTCCGCCCCCTTCGCATCGTTCATGTGGTCGATTCCCTGGAGGTTGGCGGCCTGGAGCGCGTCACCGTCGATCTGGCCAAAGCCCAGGCGGCCATGGGGCATGAGGTCCGCGTGTTCAGCATCCTGGGCACCCAGGGCCTCAAAAGTGAACTGTTGGCTGCGGGCATCCCCGTGACCGAAGGGCACAAGCAACGCTCTTTGGACTGGCACACGTTGTCGGCGTTGCGCGCCTGTGTGCGGCATGCCCGGGCAGACATCGTCCACGCCCACAACTTCGTGCCCAACTACCACGCCGCACTCGCCTGCATGGGCTTGGGTGCAGCGCAAGTGTGCACACTGCATGACATGGGTGCGCGGCTGCAGAACCGCCAGCTGAAAACGCTGTTCAGCTTGTCGCTGGCACGCACACGCCGCGTGGCCATGGTCGGCGCCCAGGTGCACCAACGCCACGTCGCGTCCGGTCTGGTCGATGCCCGCAAGGCACACACGGTGCTCAACGGCATTCCGGTGGCGCGTTTCGAAGCGGCCAGCCTGGGCCGATCTGCCGCGCGCAAGTTGCTGGGGCTCAACGACAAGGACCTTGTCATGGGCTGCGTGGGCCGGCTCGTGGCCCTGAAAAACCACCGCCGCGTGATAGACGTGCTCCCTGCACTGATCCAGCATCACCCGACATTGAAGCTCGTGGTCATTGGGGATGGCGTGCTCGCGGACACACTGCGCCAGCAAGTGCAGACCATGGGTCTTCAGGACCATGTGATCCTGGCCGGCCAACGACATGACGTGGGCGCCTTGCTGGGAGCCCTCGATGTGTTCGCCCTGCCCTCGCAAACCGAGGGGCTGTCGATCGCATTGCTCGAAGCCTGCGCCACAGGCTTGCCGGTCGTTGCCACACGGGTGGGCGGTAACACAGAGATCATCGCTGACGAGGTCACAGGGCTGCTCATCCCCGCGGATGACAACGACGCCTTGAAGGACGCACTGCTGCGCATGCTGGCAGATCCGGCGTTGCGGTCGCGGCTGGGCCATGCAGCTGCGCGCTGGGTGAAGGAACACGCCTCATTGGACGCCCTGACCCGAACCTACGATCTGGTGTACGGCGCAGCCCTGCATGATCACTGAAGACCCCCCTTGCGCAAGCGCAGAGCAAATCCATGAGCACCCCTGAACAGATTTTCTTTGCTGCGGCGTCCTTCATTGGTTACACCTATGCCGCGTACCCTGCCAGCATCTGGGCCTTGAGTCGCATCAGGGCACCCGAGTGCGCGCCCACCCTGAGCGATGGCGATTGCCCAGCCGTCACGGTCGTGATCGCGGCGCACAACGAAGCCGCACGGGTTCAACGTCGCATCGACAACCTGCGCGCACTCGATTACCCACAGGACAAGCTGCAACTGCTGTTTGTCTCGGATGGCTCCAGCGATGACACCGCTGCGCGCCTGCGTCGGTTCTCCGGCGTGTCTGTCATTGAACACACAGAGCGCGGCGGCAAGGCCCATGCCCTCAATGCCGCCCTGGCCCAAGTCAAAACGCCCGTGGTGCTTTTTTGCGACATGCGGCAAAGCGCTGAGCCCGCTTCACTGAGGGCGCTGGTTTCCACCCTGATGCAGGAAGGTGTCGGCGCCGTCAGCGGTGAGCTGACCCACCTCGATCCGCACACCCAGGTGGCTGCCAACATTGGCCTTTATTGGCGCTACGAAAAATGGATCCGCAAATCTGAAAGTCGCTGGCGCTCGGTGGTCGGCGCCACCGGCGCCTTCTACGCCATCAAGACAGAGCGCTTCGTGCCGCTTGCACCCGGCACCCTGCTGGACGATTTCGAAATCCCGATGCAAATCGTGCGACAGGGCCAACGGGTGCTGCTGGATGGCCGCGCACTCGTGATCGACGAGTTGCAGACAGACATGACAGGCGAGCGCAAACGCAAACTGCGAACGCTCAGCGGCAACTTCCAGAGCTTCGCTCGCCATCCCTGGCTGTTTTTGCCTTGGCGCAACCCCATCTGGTTGCAGTTCTTGTCGCACAAGGTCTTCCGCTTGGCGGTGCCGTACGCCATGGTCGTCGCGCTGGTCGCCAGTTTGTTGTCCACGACCGGGTGGGTGCAAGCCTTCGCAGCCGTGCAGGTCGTTTTCTACATCGCCGCATGGCTGGGCATGCGCTCAAGCAACTGGCGCAAGAACAAGCTGATCGCTTTCGCCACGGTCTTTGTCGAGCTCAACCTCACGGCCATGCAGGCCGGCCTGCAGTTTGTGCTGCGGCGCGACCTCGCCTGGGAAAAAACCTGAGCGCCTGAGCCCGCGCCTGGGGCTCAAGCCTCCGGCGACATCGGGCGATAAGCGGGACGCGGCACGACGTAGTCGCGGAAGTCACCCGGGTTGCCCTGCTCGCCCGCTTCTGCGGCCTTGGCGATGTTGTACATCTCGCGGGCGCTGACATAGTGCAGCTTCCATTCGCGGCCATCGTTGTAGCGCTGCTGCATGTGCTCGAACGCTTCGCGCATCGGGCGCCCCAACAGGGTGTCGATGTCGCGCTCCTGGGTGCCATGCGTGTGGACCTTCACGAAAACCCACTCCGGGCGACCTTCCACCTGGATGCCCATGTTGACCCAGGCGTCAACCCGATCAGGCGAAGGCGGGCAACTGGTCCGCACGTCTGCGTTTTCGATGCGGGGGATCAGGCCGAACTTGCGCGAAGCCATGTTGAAGCCCAAGGGCCCTTGGATCAGCATGAGGTCACCCCAAGGCTGCCCCCCTACCCTGACAGGGCGCCCACGGTCATGCGAGCGCGGGGCGTCAGGGTCGTCCTTGGCGTAGTAAATCTGGTTGATCGTCGGTGGCTGGCAAGGATCGGGCGCGGCCGGGAAGGTGAAATCGGCATAGCAGCCCTCCTCCCGCAGAACGATGAGTTCGTTGTTGACACCACAGCCAAAGCCGTCTCCTCTGGGGTGGGCGTTGTCCAGCGCCCAATTGCCGTGGATGAAGGCCCAGCGAACCTGCCCCGTCTTGGGATCCCGCGGCAGCGCGTCGTGGCGATCCGCCAAAATGTCCGTGAATCGACGCAATTTCTCGCGCAAACCCGCTTCGGTGTCGTGGTGGTGGTGGAGGTGAACCTCGATTTCACCCAGGCCCATGCGACACAACTCCACGAGCGGCTCCAGATGCTCAGGCCGGTATTCTTCTTCCGGGTAGAAAAAAGAGTGCACTGGCTGACGACCGTCGCTGTCGCGCAGACCGTGACACAACACCGGGTATTCCTGGCGCCAGCGGGCCACCCGGGCGCACTCGGTGTCGTAGCCAGGCTGCTGGTATTGGGGCTCGAAATGGTCCACGAAGCAGAACATCAAGTGCCTCGTTTCGCCGGCTGGCGCTTTGGCATGTGCCCAGTCGCGGCGGAGGTAGGACCACAGCCAGATCTGAATGTGCTTCTCGCGGATTTCACGCAAAAGCACGGCACCTGCCGTCACGACCGCAGCCGCCGCTCCCAAAACCACCAGATTCATCTCAATTCCAGAATTATTGGCAGAAACCGTGCCTGCGGCACACGAGGCCGATGGGGCAGATGCAACAGATCGGGCCGCAGCCAAGGTCAGATCACACGGATCCGTATAAGCTTGCTGGCACTCTAACACCGCGTGGCGGGGCTTGGTTATGCTCACTCACCCGGTTTCAAGGCATTGCCGCCACACATGCGCCGCCAGAAACGCGAGGCCCGCGGCCTCACGTCATGAAACTGACGCATGATGACGAGTGAATTTGACCGCAAAGGCCGGGGATGAACGTCCGACCGTTCCTGGACAATTGAACTCTGGAAATCCGTAGAACTGCCGAAAGAGGACCTCATGACCGTCATCCAACACCAGATTTTCGCCCGCGCGGGCGCCCTGCTCGCCTTGTGCGTTTCGCTGCTCTGCGCAGGCTGCGGCAGCACCTATGGCTTGCCACCCGCACCCCAGAAAGCTTCGGCCAGCGAACTCAGCCAGGGCTACCAGATTGGCGCGCTGGACGAAATTTCCGTCGTGGTCTGGCGCAACCCCGACCTGTCGGCCACCGTCACCGTGCGCCCCGATGGCAAGATTTCGTTGCCACTGGTCGAAAACCTGCAGGCCGCCGGTAGCCGCCCTGAGGATCTGTCGCGCAAAATTGAAGCCGCATTGAGCAAGTACATCCGCGACCCGGTCGTGACGGTGGTGGTCAACCGCGCCTTGGGTGAAACCTCGGCACAGGTGCGCATCGTGGGTGAAGCTGGCAAGCCCCAGGCCGTGGCGTTCCGCCAGAACATGACGCTGCTGGATGTGATGATCCAGGTCGGTGGCCTCACCGACTTTGCCGACGGCAACAACGCCGTGCTCGTGCGGGGTGCCGAGAATGGCAAGCAGTACAGCGTTCGGATCAAGGACCTGCTGCGCCGCGGCGACATCTCTGCCAACGTCGACATGAAGCCGGGCGACATCCTCATCATCCCGCAAAGCTGGTTCTGATGCGCGCCGGCCGGTCCGCGCTCGCCTGCGGGCCGTCTCTCCAATCCTGAATCGAGCTGTATGGACGACATCTTCCGACAAGTCTCCGGCATCCTGGTGGCCATGTGGCAACGCCGCTGGCTGGGTCTGGCAGCGGCATGGGCCGCATCCTTTCTGGCCATGGCGGCTGTGACTTTCGTCATCCGCGACCGTTACGAAGCTTCGGCCAAGGTGTTTGTGGACACCCAGACGGTGCTCAAGCCCCTGATGAGCGGCCTGGCCTTCCAGCCAGATGTGGACCAGCAGGTTCGCATGCTGGCGCGCACCCTGATCAGCCGCCCCAACGTGGAGCAACTCATCAAGTCCCCTCGCTCGGGCTTGAACGACCTCAGCGAAGGGGACCGCGACCGCACCATCGACCGGCTGACGAAAGAAATCAAGGTTGCGCCCAGCGGCGACGCCAACCTCTTTTCCATCACGTACCGGGACATCAACCCCCAGCGGGCCCAGGCCATCGTGGGCGAGTTGGTGTCGCTGTTCGTGTCGTCTGGTGTGACCGACAAGCAGCGTGATTCGGAACAGGCCCGCCGCTTCCTGGACGAGCAGATCAAGTCCTACGAGGAGAAGTTGAGCGCATCGGAAAACCGTGTCAAGGAATTCAAGCTGCGCAACTTTGGCCTGACCGGCACATCGAACACCGACTTCTTTGGCCGCATCTCCACGGGGACCGACGAGGTCAACCGCCTGCGCGTGGAGTTGCAAGCGGCCGAACGCTCGCGCGATGCCCTTCGCCGGGAGCTGTCCAACGAAGAACAGTCCATGCCACCCGAGGCCATGGCGCCCGGCATGGTCGCCGTGCAGACCGATGCCGAATCCCGGCTGGACGCCCAACGCCGTCAACTTGACGACTTGCTGCGTCGCTACACCGACCAGCACCCTGATGTGGTGGCCGCACGCCGGACCATTGCCCAACTGGAGCAACAGCGCCGCGCCGAGCAGGAAGCCCGCAAAATCAGCGGCAGCCGAGGCCCCGCGCCAACCAGCCCGGTGTTCCAGCGCCTGCGCGTTGCCGAAGCCGAGGCTGCAGCGCGGGTGGCCTCTTTGCGTGGCCAACTGGGGGCGCAGCAAGCGCAACTGGACCAAGCCCGGGCCATGGCAGGCAAGATGCCGCAGGTCGAGGCGGAGTTGGCGCAATTGAACCGTGACTACGACATCGTCCGCAAGAATTACGAGCAGTTGGTGTCTCGGCGAGAGTCTGCCTCTTTGGGCGAGAAAATCGACCTGACCACGAAGGTGGCCGAGTTCCGCGTGGTGGAGCCGCCACGGGTCTCGCCCACGCCGGCCAACCCCAGCCGCATGACGGTGGCCATCATGGGCGTTCTGGCCTCTGTGGGTGCGGGCATCGGCCTGGCGCTGGCCTTGACGCAACTGCTGCCCACGGCACAGGACGCCAGGCAATTGCGTGAAATCGGCGGACGCCCCGTGCTGGGCAGCGTTTCCATGGTGTTGAGCCCGGAGATGGCCACCGACGTGCGCCGCGATCGGCGCAATTTCCTGCTGGTCTGCGGCCTGTTCCTGCTGGTCAATGCGGTCTGGCTGGTCGTGGTCAAACAGAAGATGTTGTCCTGAGGTCTGCATGAACACGATCGAACAAGCCGCGAAACGACTGGAGCAACTGCGTCGGGCGGGTGTGGATGTCCAGGCTGAGAACGCGGCGCATCCACAAGCAGGTGTCCCCGCTGCTGCCGGAGCGGCCGAGGCGCATGGCCGCCCCGCTGCGGCGCGTGTCATCCAGACACTGCCATCTGTTGACGACCGCCGCAGCCGCGAAGTCTCGGTGGATTTGCCCCGCATGCAACGCGCCGGCTTGCTGGTGCCTGGACAGCCGCGCTCGCAACTCGAAGAAGAGTTCCGCATCATCAAGCGACCGCTGCTGGAGAACCTGCGCGGCCAGAGCGGGATGCGGCCTGATCGGGCCAACCTGATCATGGTGACCAGTGCCATGCCTGGCGAAGGCAAAACCCAAACGGCGCTGAACTTGGCCGTGAGCATCGCCATGGAGCTTGATCACACCGTGCTGCTGGTCGAGGCCGATGTGCTGCGCCCCTCTGCCCTGGAACGCCTGGGGGTGACCGCCGCCAAAGGCCTGTTGGACTTGCTGGACTCATCCCAGACCGCCCTGGCCGATGTGCTGTTGCGCACCAACATCCCCAAGCTCACCTTGCTGCCGGCAGGCACC
>CAIQIL010000110.1 GCA_903871865.1 uncultured Burkholderiales bacterium | reverse complement strand
GCCGCTGTGTCAGGCATGGATCGCCTGGAGACCGCATGACCAGCACGTCCTTCCGCCGCGCGGCCACCGCCGCCGCTGTCGCCGTTGCCGCCGTTTTGGCGGTTTTGCCCACTTCGCCCGCACAGGCGGCCGAGTACAACAGCATCTTCCCGCAGGGCTGGGACAAGAGCATGCGCAGCCGCATGTTCATGCGGATTGGTTATGTGTCCACCTTCACCCGCACCAAGTCGGAAGATGCGCGCGACATCACCGGGTTCGTGACGAGTCGTGCGGATTTGAATGCCGCCATCGACGTGGCGCGCAACATTTCCAGGAGCTGTGCGGCAGGCTCAGCATCGGTGAGCGCTGCGGACTGTGCTCGGTATTCAGATGTCAACTCCATTGCCGACCCTGTTGACAAAGTGAACTTTGCGGGCAACCAGTGGGACTTGATCCAAGGCGTCCTCAACACTGCTTTGGATGACGACAAAGTGGAAGGCATCGGCACACCGTCTGGAATCAAAGTCCGCGCGCAGAAGCAAGTGGGTACGCCCGCCTTGTCAGTGGGTTACTGGTTGGACGAAGAACGCAATTGGTTGTTGGAGGGGTTTGTCCTTGCCAAGCCCCTCAGCATCAAGCTGTATGGCGAGGGGAAGCGATCCGATGGCACCCCGAACTCTTTGAATGGCAAAGAACTCGTCACCACGAAATTGCTGCCTCCTCTGGTCATTGGCAGCTACAACTTTGGTTCACCAAAGTGGCCTGTGCGCCCTTATGTGGGGCTGGGCGTGATGTACGCAGTGTTCTTCGACGCCAAGACCACTTCGTTCTTTGACGACTACCAAGGTGGCAAAACCACCGTTTCCACGCGCAACACCTTCGGCGCTGGTCCTTTTGTGGGTTTGCAGAGCCCCATCAATGACGATTGGCACGTGAACGTGTCCGTGGGGCAAATTGGGTTGCGCACGACCTCCAGATTGGTGACCAGCAACACCACCATCAAGTCAGGTGCCGCTGTTTTGAGCGATCTCTCGCCAGGTTTGGTTCAGGCGATCGACATCGGGGACAACCCAAACAATGACTTGGGCGTTGTTGCAACACTCGGCGACGGGAAGACTGGCGCCACCACCTTGCTCACCGAACTCGTCGCCCGTAACCGCGGCCAGGCCAACCTCGGCAGCTATGTCCGCGAGCAAAAGGTCAGGATCAACAACACGATCCTCAACATCAGCGTGGGCCGCAGTTTCTGAGGCTCTCGGGATTACCCCATCTACCTGAGTAGGGGGTGGGGGTGTCCAACTGTGCAATGGCACACGGTGCGTCTGTGGTCGGCACCCGATTGGGGGGGGTGGAAAGCATCTGAGACACGCGATGATCTCTTCATGCCAACCGCGTCATTTGACGCCATCGGAGATCTCAGAATGCACCGCAACATCACCCGTTTCGCCGCCATCGCCCTGTTCGCTGGCGTGGCCACCACCTCGGCCCATGCCGACCTGACCCTGCCGACCAACGCCCTGGTTGCCAATTCGGTTCAGACCTTCACCGCCGATGACCTGGACGCGCTCGATCTGGTCAACATGACGATCGAAGGCCGCGGCACCACCTACGTTGCCAAGGCAGGCACGCCGGGGCAGTCCAACGGCACGGTCACGCCCGTTGCTTTCGGCTTCCCCATCACCAAGATCGTCATCGGCTCCAACCTGAGCATCGTGTCTGGCACGGCTTCCGGTTCTGCGCTGTTCTTCAATCGCACCGATCTGGACACGGGCAAGAAGACCGGGCTGACCCTGGCCAACTTCACCATCAACTACAAGCAGTCCAAGGTGCTGGCCGACACGACCATCCTGGGCGGCACCACCCAGGTCCAGATGCCTCTGTACGACTTCACGCCCAGCTCTCCCTTGGCACTGAAGTACAAGTTCCCTCTGGCCATCTCCCTGCATGAAGTGCTGGGCAACTTGCGTTTGACGGCCCAGGCCAAGGACGCGCTGGTCAAGGGCGTGGAATTGCCTGAGTTCGCCATCCCTGCGCTGGAAATCGACTTCGGCACGCTGACCCAGGACATCAAGGTCCAGTTCCGCGCAACCCCCATCAATCCGCGTCCTTACGCTGCCAAGTGATCGTTCGGTTCGCCTGAGCCAGCGAATGGCACAGCTTGCGACATGCACCTGCAAACGCCCCTTCGGGGGCGTTTTTCATGGTCAATTGCTTGACTGGGAATGTCCTGCGACGCATGGGGCTATCCCTGATCCGCAGGCGTTCTGAGTGACGGGGGAATTCCCTGAAGATGCCCGATTTTGCAGTGGATACCCGCATGAGCACCCCGCTTTTGAGGGTGGGCTGAACGAGATCCGATACGCAGAATGAGTTCATCGACATCCGGTTTTGGATCGCCGACAAACCCGATTCCCCCGTCACCAGGAGAACTCATGAACATCGCTGCTGTTTCGTTCCGCGCCGCCATCGCCACTGCCGCTCTTGCCGCTGCCTCCGCCGCTCACGCCGATCTGACGATCCCGTTTGGCTTCACCAACTCCAACTCGGTGCAAACCTTCACCGATGACAACTTGGCGGCCTATGACCTGGTCAACCTGACCGTCACCGGTGCCGGCACCACCACCGCCGTGGGCCCAGTGGTTGTCGGCGAAAGCAACGGCACCAAGAACTCCAAGGCCTTCAGTTTCCCGATCACCAAGATCGTCATCGGCTCCAAGCTGAACATCGCTTCCGGTTCGGCCGTCGGCTCTGCACTGAAGTTCAACCGTGTGGACCTGGACACCGGCGAGGCGCTGGGCTTCACCCTGGCCAACTTCACCATCGACTACGACAAGAAGGTGGTGCTGGCCGACGTGACCCCCAATGGCGGCGCTGTGGCCCTGCAGCAGCCCATCTACTTGTTCAACGTGGCCACTCCTTTGGCCCTGAAGTACAAGTTCCCCCTGACCGTGACCGGTCACGAGGTGCTGGACCATCTGCTGCTGTCGGCGGGTGCCAAGACCCTGTTCACCAACACCCTGAAGCTGCCTGAGTACGCAACGCCTGCCCTGGAGCTGGAATTCGGCAACCTGACCCAGGACATCTCGACCACCCTGCGCAAGACTGCCGTGTCTGGCAAGCCCTACGTGGCTCAGTGATGTGGTGCTGATGCCAGCGCGCCTCGGCGCGCTGGTCAGTTCACCGCTAGCAAAAAGGCCCCAATTTGGGGCCTTTTTTCATGTGCGCTTGCCAGGGGGTGGGCGCAGCGGCGCCGAGGCTGCGCCGAGGGGGGGCATGAATGCGTCCGGACTCGTCGGCGTCAGCCATTGGTGCATGCGCACGCCCGGGTCGTCCACCTCAACGGCGTGTGTGGGGTAGCGGTTGAGCATGCGCAGCAGAGCCCGGTTTGAATCCAGCCTGATGAGTTCCGAGAACAACTCTTGGCCGAACCCCATCGGCAAGCGTGGCTGGTCGTTGTGGGTGGCGTGGACGATGAGGTGATCCCGCATGCCAGCGCACAGGCTGTGCAGGGTGCTCAGCTGGAGCATCACCATGTCGGCCGGGATGAACATCCAGCCCGAGGATTTGGCGCTCATCTGCACGCCTGCACGGATGGTGGCCGCTGCCAGCTCATCGACAGGGCAGGGTGCGATGGGCGCGAGGTTGAGTCTGTCAGGCACCTGGGCTGGCGCCCAGCTCTGCAACAAAGGGGCCGGTGCGGCCACAACGACGGGCATGCCTGCTTCGGCGCATCGCTGCACGAGGTGCGCGGCGCCTTGCAAGAAATGATCGATGGCGCCACCCGTGCCCGGGCGGGGCGCCATGATGATGGCGGTGGCTGGCGTGTCCATGTCAGATTCCTGAAAATTCAGTTTGAAGCCCTGCCGTGGGCGCCGCCAGCGCACATCCACCTAAGTGCATACCCGTGTGATGGATTGATCCGGGTCATTTCTGCGGACAAGGAATCGCGCCATACTGGTGCCATGGACAAGCCAAGCAACGATCTGGCGCGCATGCGCAAAAGCTACGAACAGGCCGCGTTGGACGAGTCACACGTCCACGCCGACCCGATGCAGCAGTTCCACCATTGGTTCGACGAGGCGGTCAAGTCCCGCAGTGGTGAGCCCAATGCCATGACGCTCGCCACGGTGGGGCCAGCGGGGCGTCCGTCCACACGCGTGCTCCTGCTCAAAGGCGCCGACGAGCGTGGCTTGGTCTGGTTCACCAACTACGAGAGCCGCAAGGGCCAGGAGTTGGCTGTCAACCCAGTGGCCGCGATGCAGTTTTTCTGGCCCGAGCTGGAGCGTGTGGTGCGCATCGAAGGGCGGGTCGAGCAGGTGACGTCACAAGAGTCCGATGCCTATTTCCACAGTCGGCCCTTGGGGTCGCGCATTGGCGCCTGGGCTTCTCCTCAGAGCCGTGTGATCCCCTCTCGGGAGGTGTTGGAGCAGGCTTGGGCCGAGCAACAGGCCCATCAGGGCGATGAGCCGGCACGTCCGCCGCAATGGGGTGGCTACCGTTTGGTGCCGGACCATTGGGAGTTCTGGCAGGGTCGCCCGTCGCGGTTGCATGACCGCATCACCTACGACCTGCAAAACGCGGGCGAGGGCGATGCCCGCTGGCTGATCCAGCGTCTGGCGCCCTGATCAGGCCGAGGGCTTGAGCAAACGGGCGAAGGTCTGGTGGAATTTCGCCAGCTTGGGGCGAACCACCATGGCGCAATAGCCCTGGAATGGGTGCTGCGCCACATAGCCTTGGTGGTAAGCCTCTGCCGGGTGGTAGTTGGCCACTTCCTGCACTTCCGTGACGATCGGTGCGGCATGAGCCTCACTGGCCGTGAGCTCGGCGATGATGGCGCGCGCTTGTTCGGCCTGCTCGTGGGTGTGCGTGTAAATGCCTGAGCGGTACTGCGTGCCCACGTCGTTGCCCTGGCGGTTCAGCGTGGTCGGGTCGTGCAGGGCGAAAAACACCTCCAGCAATTGCCGGTAGCTGATGCGCTGCGGGTCGAAGCGCACGCGCACGACTTCGGCGTGACCGGTCTGTCCTGTGCAGATGGCTTCGTAGTCGGGCCGAGGGTGGTGGCCGTTGCTGTAGCCCGACTCGGCCTGGATCACCCCATCGAGCTGGTTCATGGCCGCTTCCAGGCACCAGAAGCAGCCG
>CAIQIL010000109.1 GCA_903871865.1 uncultured Burkholderiales bacterium | reverse complement strand
GGTTGGCCAGCAACAGCTCGAACTGCTCGCGGTAGTAGTCGGCGAACAGGTCGGGGCGCGTCAACGTGGTCTCGTAAGTGCCCGGCCCGGCCACGAAGCCATACGACAGGCGCGAGTCGGCACGCGCCACGGTGTCGGTGTGGATGCGCACGAAGGGGTAGCGGGCGCGCACCTGCTTGAGCGGCTCGCCGTCCACGAAGCGCTGCAGCGATTGCCGCAGGTGCGCGATGTGGGCGTCGTAGAGCTGGGTGACGTAAGCCAGAGCTGGCGCGGCCTGGTCAAAGCGTTGCGTGGGGAACTTCGGTGCAGGCATCGGGTGATCAGATCAGGGCTTGGCGGGCGGTGTCAGGGCGTTGTCACCACCGCCGCCCGCGGTGCCCGAGGCATCCGGCGGCGCTGCCTCGGTGACAAAGGCGATGCGATTGAGGCCCGATTTCTGCAGCAAGCCGATCAGCTGGGCCACGCGCTCGTAGGGCACGACGCGGTCCACGCGCAGCTGAACCTCGGTGTCGGGCTTGGCGCGCGACTGGGCCTCAACTTGCTTGGCCAGGGCCTCGGGGGTGATGAGCTGCTCGTCGAGGTGGGTCTGGCCATCGGCCGTCAGCGCGATCACCAGCACCGCCGGCGGCGTGGGCGGGTTGGCGCGCGCATCGGCCTTGGGCAGGTCGAGCTTGAGGCGCGAGGTCATGAGTGGCGCGGTCAGCATGAAGATGACCAGCAGCACCAGCATGACGTCGATGAGCGGCGTCATGTTGATGTCGCTCATGGGCTGGCTGCCCTGGGGGCGCTCCAATCGTCCGAAAGCCATGGTGCGGTCCTTCGGGGGTCAGTCGCGGGGGCCCGCCTGGGCGCCCAGCAGGGTCTCGCGCAGGTCATGGGCAAAGCCTTCGAGGTCGGCCTCGCAGGCCGAGACGAACTTGCCGAAGATGTTGTAGGCCAGCACGGCGGGAATCGCCACGGCCAGGCCGGCCGCCGTCATGATGAGGGCCTCGCCCACCGGGCCGGCCACCTTGTCCAGGCTGACCGAGCCTTCCGTGGCGATGCCCATCATGGCGTGGTAGATGCCCCAGACGGTGCCGAACAGGCCCACGAAGGGCGAGACCGAGCCCACCGAGGCCAGCAGCACCTGCCCGGCCTGCAGGCGCATCAGCACGTCGTGCAGGCTGTCGCGCAAGCGGCGGGTGAGCTGGGCTTCGGGCAGCGCACGGGCCTCCATCGTGCCCGAGGCCACGGGCTCGCTGGCCGCGTCGATCAAGGGCAGCAGCACCGCCTCTCGGTCGATCTCGGCGACCGCCTGGCGACCAGCAGCGAGGTCGCTCGCCCGCCAGAACGCGGCCGAGGCCAGCACCAGGTCACGGCGCGCGCGGCGCAGCAACCAGCCCTTCCAGAAGATCACCACCCAGGCACCCACCGACATCACCAGCAGCCCGATGGCCACCGCGCGGCCGATGGCGTCGCCCTGCTCCCAATACTGGATCAAACTGTCCACAACGCGTCCTTGTTGAGATGCCGAATCACTTCAGGCCGAGCACGTCGTCCATGCCGAACAGGCCATGCGGCTGGCGCGACAGGAAACGCGCGGCGCGCAGGCTGCCTTGGGCGTAGTGCACGCGGCTCGACGACTTGTGCGTGATCTCGATGCGCTCACCCAGGCCGGCGAACAGCACGGTGTGGTCGCCCACGATGTCGCCACCACGGACGGTGGCAAAGCCGATGGTGGACGGGTCGCGCTCGCCGGTCACGCCTTCGCGGCCATACACGGCGCAGTCCTTCAGGTCGCGGCCCAGGGCGTCGGCCACGACCTCGCCCATCTTCAGCGCGGTGCCGCTGGGGGCATCGACCTTGTGGCGGTGGTGGGCCTCGATGATCTCGATGTCATAGCCTTCGTTGAGGGCCTTGGCCGCCTGAGCCAGCAGCTTGAAGACCACGTTCACGCCCACGGCCATGTTGGGGGCCATGACGATGGCGATGTCGCGCGCGGCGTCTGCGATCTCGGCCTTCTGTGGCTCGGAAAAACCGGTGGTGCCGATGATGAGCTTGACGCCCAGCTCGCGGCAGACCTTCAGGTGCGCCAGCGTGCCTTCGGGGCGGGTGAAGTCGATGAGGTACTTCGCGTTCTTCAGGCCCTCGCGCAGGTCGTCGGTGATCTTCACGCCACTGGCGATGCCGGTGAAGGCGGTGGCGTCCAGGCCGATGGCGGGGCTGCCGGCCACGTCCAGGGCGCCGGCCAGGTGGGCGTCAGGCGACTGCTGCACGGCCTCCACCAGCATGCGGCCCATGCGGCCGGAGACACCAGCGATGGCGATGGCAAGGGAATCGGCGTTGGGGGTGGCCGTGTGGGTGGCGGTGCTCATGCGAAAAAGTCCAGGTGGCGAGGTCCAGGTGGGATGTCGGAGGGTTCAGCGCTGGCCGCGCTCCAGCGGCGGGTAGTCGCGTGCGGTGCCCACAGGCAGCTTGCGGGTGGTGTCGGTTTTCGGGGGCACCGGCAGCTTGGCGACCTGCTCGGGCGCCATCTCCAGCGTGGGCTCGGGCCTGATCAGGGGCTTGTCGATGGCGGCCACGAACTCGCGCTCGGCCGGCAGGGCTTCGGTGTCGAAACGCTCCACCACATCGCCCTTGAAGAAGACGCTGACGCGGCGCTTTTGCGGCGGCACGCCCTGGCGGTCGATGGTGAAGACGTAGTCCCAGCGGTCGGTGTGGAAGGGGTCGGCCAGCAGCGGCGTGCCCAGGATTTCGCGCACCTGCATGCGGCCCAGACCCGGCTGGATCTGCGCCATGACCTCTTGCGTGACCACGTTGCCCTGCACCACGTCCACGCGGTAGGGCGTGAAGAGACCGAACAGCGTCTCGGGCTTGGCCTCGGACAGGCCCAGGCTGCTGCAGGCGCTCAGCGAGAGCACGCCGGCACCGCATGCGAGTGAGGCCAACATCTGGGTTGCGCGGCGGTTCAAGGTGGGTTTCATCGAAGGGGTCTCGGCAGAGTCACAGCCAAATCATTATCATGGCGGATTCTAGCGGGGGCCGGTCACGGTTGCCTGCGCAGCGGAGCCCCCATGAACAATGCCGACGAACTCAAGAGCAGCGGGCTCAAGGCCACCCTCCCCCGCATCAAGATCCTCGAACTCTTCCAGCAGTCGGCGCAACGCCACATGACGGCAGAAGACGTCTACAAGGTGCTGTTGAACGAAGGTTCGGACATCGGCCTGGCCACCGTTTACCGCGTGCTGATGCAGTTCGAGCAGGCCGGCCTGCTGTCGCGCAACCATTTCGAGGCCGGCAAGGCCGTGTTCGAGCTCAACGAAGGCAAGCACCACGACCACCTGGTGTGCGTGAACTGCGGCCGCGTGGAGGAGTTCTACGACGCTGAAATCGAGCGCCGTCAGCAGCAAATCGCCACCGAACGTGGCTACAAGCTGCAAGATCACGCCCTGTCGCTGTACGTGCTGTGCAACCGGGAAGGTTGCGCGGACAAGCCAGCCAGCCGCTGAGCTTGCGCAGGGCTGGCAGGGGCAGGCTCAGCCGCCGCGTTCCATGGCACGCTGGTGCCGCTCGATGAATTCTTTGTAGGTGTCGATGCCGCGCAGCTGCAGCACGGTGTTGCGCACCGCGGCCTCGACCAGCACGGCCAGGTTGCGGCCGGCGTCCACCGCGATGACTGCCTTGCGGATGGGCACGTCCATCACCTCTTCGTACAGAGGCTCGTAAGGCAGGCGCTCGAACTCGCGCTCCATGGTTTCCTTGCGGACCAGGTGCACGATGAGCTTGAGGCGCATCTTGCGGCGCACCGCGGTTTCGCCAAAGATGGATTTGATGTCCAGCAGGCCGATGCCGCGGACTTCCAGCAAGTTCAGCAACAGCTCGGGGCAACGGCCCTCGATGGCCGTGCGCGAGACGCGGTAGAGGTCCACCGCATCGTCGGCCACCAGGCCATGGCCACGCGAAATCAGCTCCAGGCCGAGTTCGCTCTTGCCCAGGCCGGACTCGCCGGTCAACAGCACGCCCAGGCCCAGGATGTCCATGAAGACGCCGTGGCGGGTGATGCGTTCGGCGAAATGCTGGGTCAGGTAGCTGCGCAGCACGTCGATGACGTGGCCGGCGGGCTCCTGGGTGACAAACAGCGGGATGCCGGCGCGGCCGCACATGGCCATGAGCTTTTCAGAGGGCGGAG
>CAIQIL010000108.1 GCA_903871865.1 uncultured Burkholderiales bacterium | reverse complement strand
CCGGCGGTATCCGTACCGACCTGGCGCAGTACCGTGAACTGGCTGCGTTCGCGCAGTTCGCTTCCGACCTGGACGCCGCCACCCGCAAGCAGCTGGACCGCGGTGCCCGCGTGACCGAGCTGCTCAAGCAGGCTCAGTACTCGCCGCTGTCGATCTCCCTGATGGGCGCGACCCTGTATGCCGTGAACAAGGGCTACATGGACGACGTCGATGTCAAGAAGATCCTGGCCTTCGAAGCTGGTCTGCACCAGTTCCTGAAGACCAGCCACGCCGCTCTGCTGAGCAAGATCGAATCCTCGAAGGCCCTGGACAAGGACGCTGAAGCCGAACTGCAATCGGCCATCGTCGCGTTCAAGAAAACCTTCGCCTAAGCTAGGAGCACGCCATGGCGGCAGGCAAGGAAATTCGCGGCAAGATCAAGAGCGTCGAGAACACCAAGAAGATCACCAAGGCCATGGAAATGGTCGCGGCTTCGAAGATGCGCAAGGCGCAGGATCGCATGCGTGCGGCCCGTCCTTACGCTGACAAGGTGCGCAACATCACGGCGAACTTGGCCAAAGCGAATCCGGAATACGTCCACCCCTTCATGCTGACCAACCCGGCTGGCAAGAAGGTGGGCTTCATCGTGGTCAGCACGGACAAGGGCCTCTGCGGTGGCTTGAACACCAACGTGCTGCGCGCCGTGACCAACAAGCTCCGTGAGCTGGACGGTCAAGGCATCAAGGCAGACGTGGTGACCATCGGCAACAAGGCGACCGGCTTCTTCGGTCGCATCGGTGCCAATGTGGTCTCGCAAGTGGTGGGTCTGGGCGACACGCCCCACCTGGAAAAGCTCATCGGCCCCGTCAAGGTGCTGCTGGACGCTTACCAGGCGGGCGAGGTCTCCGAGGTGTACCTGTGCTTCACCAAGTTCATCAACACGATGAAGCAGGAACCCCTGGTCGAGCAGTTGCTGCCCCTGAAGGCATCCGACTTCCAAGGTGAAACCACCCACCAGTGGGATTACATCTACGAGCCGGACGCCAAGGGCGTCATCGACGACCTGATGGTGCGTTACGTTGAAGCGCTGGTCTATCAGGCCGTGGCCGAGAACATGGCGTCGGAGCAGTCGGCACGCATGGTGGCCATGAAGGCCGCCACCGACAACGCCGGCAACGTGATCAAGGAACTGAAGCTGGTCTACAACAAGACCCGCCAAGCCGCGATCACGAAGGAACTCTCCGAGATCGTTGCCGGTGCGGCCGCGGTTTGATTCAAGAATTGATTGATTGAAGGAACGAAAAATGGCGAACACTCACGCAGTGGGCAAGATCGTTCAGTGCATCGGCGCCGTGGTGGACGTGGAATTCTCCCGCGACCAAATGCCCAAGGTGTACGACGCCCTGAAGATGGACGGCTCCACCCTGACCCTGGAAGTCCAGCAGCAGCTGGGTGACGGCATCGTCCGCACCATCGCGCTGGGCTCGTCCGACGGCCTGCGCCGCGGCAACCAGGTCTACAACACCAACGCCCAGATCACTGTGCCCGTCGGTCCCGCGACCCTCGGCCGCATCATGGACGTGCTGGGTGCGCCCATCGACGAGCGTGGCCCCGTGGACAGCGCCCAAACCGCGCCCATCCACCGCAAGGCTCCCGCTTACGACGAACTGTCGCCTTCGCAAGAGCTGCTGGAAACCGGCATCAAGGTGATCGACCTGGTCTGCCCGTTCGCCAAGGGCGGCAAGGTGGGTCTGTTCGGTGGCGCCGGTGTGGGCAAGACCGTGAACATGATGGAACTCATCAACAACATCGCCAAGGCCCACAGCGGTCTGTCGGTGTTCGCTGGTGTGGGTGAGCGTACCCGTGAGGGCAACGACTTCTATCACGAGATGGCCGATTCCGGCGTCGTGAACCTGGAGAACCTGGGCGAGTCCAAGGTCGCCATGGTGTACGGTCAGATGAACGAGCCGCCGGGCAACCGTCTGCGCGTGGCCCTGACCGGTCTGACGATCGCCGAGTCCTTCCGTGACGAAGGCAAGGACGTGCTGTTCTTCGTGGACAACATCTACCGCTACACCCTGGCCGGTACCGAAGTGTCCGCTCTGCTGGGTCGCATGCCTTCCGCCGTGGGTTACCAGCCCACCCTGGCCGAAGAAATGGGCCGCCTGCAAGAGCGCATCACCTCGACCAAGATCGGCTCGATCACCTCGATCCAGGCCGTGTACGTCCCTGCGGACGACTTGACCGACCCGTCGCCTGCCACGACCTTCGCTCACTTGGACTCCACCGTGGTGCTGTCGCGTGACATCGCTTCGCTGGGCATCTACCCCGCCGTGGACCCGCTGGACTCGACCTCGCGTCAGCTGGACCCGAACGTGGTTGGTGAAGAGCACTACCAAGTGGCCCGCGCCGTGCAAAACACGCTGCAGCGCTACAAGGAACTG
>CAIQIL010000107.1 GCA_903871865.1 uncultured Burkholderiales bacterium | reverse complement strand
GTCGTCCATGTCGAACACACAGGGCGGCAAGTCCCGGCATGCCAGCAACCTCGCCATGTTGGCCAGGCGGTGGGCAAACACCAGAGTGGGGCGTCGGTCGAGTGCGCTTTGCAGTTGCTGAAGCTGACCGCCAGCTTTGGCGGCCCGGAAACCTGGCCCCCATGTGTGAGACACGCACGCACCGATCTGCTGCAACAGGAAGGGCATTCGGATGTCTGGCACCGTGTGCGTCAGGGCCAGCACCCGACAGGCGATGCCCCAATGCTTGAGGATTTCGGCTTCCACTGCGGCACATGCCTGTGGTGCATCGGCCGAGATGACCTTGCCTTGGGCGCAAATCAACTCCAGGGCCAGACCGGTCTGGGCCATCGCTTCTGTGAGCATGCGGAACCGCTGGTAAATGCCATGGCGGCTGGCCGCCAGGTCATCAAGCGCCAAACCGGTCACCACAAGGCAGGTGCCGCGAGCCGGCGCCACGGCAGGCACAATGGGCGCCATCTCAGGACGCCTTCACCACACGACGCACCCGTGCCATCCATGCGGCGGGGATGAGACAGCGCAACACCAGCATCGCCGCGGCGACTTTGGGATGCGCCCTCAAGGACAGGAGCGCCTGCGTCAGCGCCTCCTTGTTGCATCCCTCGCGCAACAGCGCGCGCCCGTGGCGGAGGTGCAAATCGCCATAGGTGACCCGGATCAGGTCAGGGTGCTCTCGGGCGAACTCGGGTTGGGCCTGCAGGAAGCGGTCGTACACCACCAGCAACTGCCTGTAGCCCGCGATGCTGTCGCTGCTGAGGCTGCCATCCACACTGCGAACGTGCACCGCAGGGAAATTCAAGCGCACATAGCCTTCGCTGCGGTACAACAGCCGCAGGAACAGGTTGATGTCCTCGGCACGGCGCAACGACTCGTCGAACCCGCCGATGGCGAGGAATCGGTCCCGTCGCATGAAGACGCTGGACATCCCCAGGTAGGGAAAGCGGAAAACGGCCGGGAAGTCCGTCAGGAGCGCATGGGGCAGTTCGCCACCCAACCGCGGGATCGGCCTGGCAAGCTCCGCCACGTCCCTCAGCACGGCGCTGCCCGCCAGGCCCATGGCCGCCTGCGGGTAACGCTGCATCAACTCCCACATCGAGGCCAGCATGTCCGGGTGCCAAAGGTCGTCGGAGTCCACGAAGGACACCCACTCGCCTCGCGCTTCCTGCACGCCACGGTTGCGCGCAGACGAGACGCCACCGTTCGGCTTGCGCACACAACGCACGCCCGGGTAACCCGACACCACGTCCACCGTCCTGTCGGAGGAGCCATCGTCCACCACGATCACCTCGATGTCGGTCACGGTCTGACGCAACACGTGCTCGATGGTTTCTCCGATGTGACGCTCGGCATTGAAGGCAGGGATGATGACGCTGACCAGGGGCATGTCGCGCTCCATCATCACGTCAGCGAGTCAATGTAGGCACGCAGCACCGGCCCATGGCGCTCCGCCGTGAAGCGCTCTCGGGCATGCCACGCGGCCTGGCGCATCTCACGCACGCGCCCACGGTCTTTCAACTGCCGCAGCAAGGCCTGAGGACTCTCGAATTCAATGAGTGCCTCGTGTCCCGCCAGATACTGCTTGAGGCCCGTGTAACCCTGCTGAGGCACAGCGATCGGCACGCCTGCGGCCACGCTGGACAACAAGCGGTCGGGCACGGTCAATTCAAAACGGGCCTCGTTCTGGCACGCCTCCAGGTTGTAGGCGATCAGGCTGGCGTCGTGGCAGGCCATGCGCTCGATGAGTTGGTCCTGGGCGACCGGGCTGAAGGGCCGCCGCAAGGGGTGGCCATCGTCGGTTTCCTTCGACCGGCCATGGTGCAACTCGATGCCTGCGTTGAGCAAATCCAGCATCATGGGGCGCAAGTCATCGGCCTTGTGCACCGTGGCCGCAGAGAGGTCCGTGCGCCCGATGAACACCACATTGGGGTCGGGCAGCCCCTCAGGCTGAGGCCCGGCGAACTGGAACCCCACCGGCCAGCAGGGCGACAGGATGAGGTGGGACAAATTCCGCGGCATCAAGGATTCCGCCAGGAAATGGTCTCGCATCGCGGCATTGGGGAACAGGATGCCGTCCAGCAGCCGTGTGGCACGGCGCATCATCCAGTTCTGCCGCTGGATGCCCGCAGCATCCAAGGCAACGGGGTAACACAGCACCATCAGCACGAGTTTCACATCGGGCCGCAAACGGCGCAGAGCCACGAGATCGGCCAGCGGCTCGGTGCCCCAATAGGCCACCACGACCTGGCTGTTGTTGGCCTGCAGCGCCTGCCCCACATGGGCCAGATAGTCCGGCCTGCGCGTGCCCAAAAGCCGCTCGACCTTGTGCTGCATGCGCTCCCACCAGCCCATGTCGCGGCCACGGAGGAAACTGTTGGAATCCGGTGCCCAATTGACCGGACGGTCGGCACCCAGCATGGTTTCCAGGCTTCGCCGATGATCGATGTTCGGCCCCAGGAGGGTCACGCCAACTGCCATGGCCACCTCAACCCTGAGCGGCAGACATCACCACGATGCCATCGGCGTCGGCATACATCATGTCGCCGGGCCATACCGCCACACCCTGGACCGTGACCGGCACATCCGTCTGCCCCTGTTGGCGCTTTTCGGTCGGCATGGGCACCGAGGCCAAGGCCTTGATGCCCACGTCACAGGCCTTCAGCTCTGCAACGTCGCGCACGCAACCGTCGATCACCACGCCCGCCCAGCCATTGCGTGCGGCCGCGGCGGCCAAGTTGCCACCCAACAGGGATTTGCGCAGCGACCCGCCACCATCGACCACCAGCACACGCCCCAAACCAGGCGTGTCCGTCATCGCTTTGACGAAAGTATTGTCCTCGTGAC
>CAIQIL010000106.1 GCA_903871865.1 uncultured Burkholderiales bacterium | reverse complement strand
GCCGGCGGGTGGCCAACACGTGCCTGCAGGTCGATCACGGGCACCACGGCTCCGCGCAGGTTGATGACCCCGCGCACGAAGCTGGGCATCAGCGGCACCGTGGTCATGGTGCCGTACTGGATGATCTCACGCACGGTGCGGATGTCCATGGCGAACACATCGCTGCCGAGCATGAAGGTCAGGTACTGCGCGGTGCCGGGGGTGTCCGCGGCCTCGCTGCCAAGGTGAGAGATGGCGGCCATGGTGCGCTCCTTCAGAAGGGACGGAAGCTGCTGCCCGCCACCTTGGCGATGCCCGACGCACCGCCTCGCGCGGCCATGTTCGCTGGGCGGCGGCCCACGTCTGCCGCGTCCATCGCCCCGCCACCGTCGATGTTGAAGAAGGCGATCGACTGCTGCAATTGCTCGGCCTGACCGGACAGCTCTTCCGAGGTGGCCGCCAGCTCTTCCGAGGCCGATGCGTTTTGCTGCGTGGCCTTGTTGAGTTGCGTCATGGCTTCGCCGATGTGGCCCACCGACTGGCTCTGCTCTGCCGAGGCCGCAGAGATTTCCTGCACCAGCTCCGACGTGCGCTGGATGGACGGCACGATCTCGTCGAGCAGCTTGCCCGCACGCTCGGCCGTGGACACGCTGTTGGCCGCGAGCTCACCGATTTCCTGCGCGGCCGTCTGGCTGCGCTCGGCCAGCTTGCGGACCTCGGCGGCCACCACCGCGAAGCCCTTGCCATGCTCACCCGCACGCGCGGCCTCGATGGCGGCGTTCAGGGCCAGCAGGTTGGTCTGGTAGGCGATGTCATCGACGATGCTGATCTTGGCAGCGATCTGCTTCATCGCCGTCACGGTCTGGCTCACGGCAGAGCCGCCATCGCCAGCCTCGCGGGATGCCTTGGTGGCCATGCCGTCGGTGACCTTGGCGTTGTCGCTGTTTTGCGAGATGGAAGCCGACATCAGCTCGATGGCGTCGGTGGTTTGCTCGACCGATGCGGCCTGCTCGGACGCCGCCTGCGACAGCGACTGGGCCGTCGCACTGACCTGGCTGGCCGCCCCCGTGAGGGCCGCCGCGGCCGATCGCACCTCGCCCAGCACGCGGGTGAGCTGGTCGCCGGTTTCGTTGCCCGCCTCCTTGACCTTGTGGAAGAGGCCGGCATAGTCACGCTGGATGCGGTGGCTGAGGTCGCCGCTGGCGAAGGCCGTCAGCAGGTCGGCCACGTCGCTGAGGCCGCGCTCGCTGGTCTCCATGATCTGGTTGACGCCACCGCCCAGCGAGGCGAAGAAGCCCGCCTTGTCCTGAACGGACACGCGCTGCGTGAAGTCACCGTTGGCCGCTGCGGCCACCACATTGGCGATCTCCTCTTCGGTCGCCACCTCTTGCGTGCGGTCGCCCCACTCCACCACGGTGCCGGTGCGCACGCCGTGCGCGTCGACGACCGGCGTGGCCACCAGCGCGAAGGTCCGGCCCGCCACCTTGATCTGGGCGCGGTGGGTGTCACGCAAGCCCGCCAGCATGTTGCGCTGGTGCGCCGGGTTCTTGTGGAAGATGTCGATGTTGGAGCCCAGCACCTTGCGCACATCGAACTGCGGCAAGGCCTTGCGCAGGTCGGCTTCGGCGTTGCTGAGCATTTGCTCGACCGCCTTGTTCATGAAGACGATGTTCTGATCGGCATCGGCGATCATCACGTTGCTCGTGACCACCTCCAGCGCCGTGCGGATGCGGGCGTTGCGCTCGCTTTCACGCACCACCTCCGACAGGCGTGCGCAGACATCGTCCATCGACTCGGTGATCACGGCCTTCTGGCCTGGCAGGCGCGCCATCTTCACGTCGAAGCGGCCCTCGCCGTAGGCCTTGATCGTGTCCACCACCTGCATCTTCACGGCGATGTGGGCGGCCACCAGCTGGTTGATCTTGTCGCCAATGCCGGCACTGGCCGAGGGCAGCGCGGACACGTCGATGGTCTTGCCGATCCAGCCCTGCTCGTGCTCGCGGCTCATGGTGTCCAGGCGGCCCTCCAGCTCTTCGAGCGCGCGGTGGGCATCGGTGATTTCCTGCCGTGCCCCGGCGTGCACGGCGCGTTGTCGCACCAGGCCCCAGCCGGCACAAGCCAGGCCCGCTGCGGCCAGGCCGATCGACAGGGCCGCAGGCCCGTGGTCAAGGAAGGGCGTGATGACCAAGGCGGCCATGCAGGCGGCAGCCGCCATCAAAGCCTTGTCGGGCAGGTTCGGGGTGTCAGCTGTGTAGGCCATGGGAGGCTCCTTCGTCCGGGGTGGCACGACTGTGCGAGGGAAGTTGAGGGCTGCTGACCGACCGGGTGGGTCGGCGCATCCGCTCGGCGGCAGCCAGATCGCCAAGCGCATGGACATCGAAAATGAGCGCCACATCGCCGTTGCCGAGGATGGACGAGCCGCTGATGCCGCGCAGGGAGCGGAACATGCGACTGAGGGGTTTGATCACGGTCTGGTAGTGGCCCATCAGCACATCGACCAGCACACCGTACTGGCGACCGGCCGACTGGATGACCACCACGCTGGGCCGCACGGCCGGGGCGCAATCGAGGCCATAGACCTCGCTGAGCGACATGACGGGCAGCACCTGGCCACGCAGCTCCATGCAGCAGCGGCCATCGGCCTGCATGGACTGGCCCAGGCCATCGCCCTGGATGACCTCGACCACCGACTCCAGCGGGAAGATGAAGCGCGAGTCGCCCACCCCGACCAGGAAGCCGTCGATGATGGCCAGCGTCAGGGGCAGGCGGATGTCGATGTCCGTGCCTTCGCCTGGCGCGCTGGCGATCTGCACGCGGCCGCGCAAGGCCTCGATGTTCTGGCGCACCACGTCCATGCCCACACCGCGGCCCGACAGGTTGGTGACCTGCTCGGCGGTGGAAAAGCCAGGCTCGAAAATGAGCTGGAGGATGTCGGCATCGGGCGGCGTGACGCCAGGTTCGACCAGGCCACGGTCCCAGGCCTTCTTCAGCACCCGCTCGCGCGAGATGCCGCGGCCATCGTCCCGGATGCGGATGAGCACGTGGCCCGACTCGTGGCAGGCGCTGAGCGTGAGCTGACCTTGCGCCGGCTTGCCTGCGGCGACGCGTTCCTCGGGCGTTTCCAGGCCGTGGTCCAGCGCGTTGCGCACCAGGTGCATGAGCGGGTCGGCGATGCGCTCCACCATGGATTTGTCCAGCTCGGTCTCGCCGCCCTGGATCTCCAACACGACGTCCTTGTGCAAGTCGGCGGCCACGTCGCGCACCACGCGGCGGAAGCGGCTGAAGGTCTCGCCGATCGGCACCATGCGCAACTGCAGCGTGCCATTTCGGATCTCTTCGATCAGGCGCTCCATGTGGCCGTTGGCCTCGATGAGCGCGCCCTGGCGGGTCTCGCGGGCCAGCATCGACGCACCCGCGCTGGCCACGACCAGCTCACCCAGCAGGTTGATGACGGCGTCGAGGCGGTCGGCCTGCACGCGGATGAAGCGACCGTCTTCGGCGCCATCGCGGGCCTTGGGTTTGCGCGCATCGGCGGGCACGGACGCGGCTGCGTTGGCAGTTGCAGTTGCGGAGGGCGTCACAGCGGCGGCCTGCGTGGCTGGGGCCGGCGCCGCATCCAAAGCCTGGTGTGTCTCTGCCAGGCCATGCGTGGTCGGTGTCGGCGGCGTGATGCACAGCTCGCAGTCCTCGCGCACAAAGCTGAAGGCGTCTTCGATGCCCGCTTGCACCGCGTCGGTCAGCAGCGTGAAGCCAAGCCCCAGGTGGCAGGACTCGGGCTCCAGTTGGTCCAGCGCGGGCACGGCAGCCTCGTCGAGCACCACGTCGTCCAGTTCACCCAGACCGCGCAGGTAGTTCAAGATGGCCAGCGGGTCCATGCCATTGCGGAAGGTGTCGTGCCCGAAGCGCACGTCGATGTGCCAGGGCTGGGCCTGCGGGGCTTCCTGCGCCCCCACCGCCTGTGTCACCACCGGCAAAAGGGCATCGCCCGCACCGGTGCCTGGCGCGCCGCCATCGGTCCAGCGCTGCAACTCGGCCACCAGGTGCTGGCGCAAGCCTTCGGAGGCAGACACATCGCTGGCGAGGTCGCTGGCCGCGTCCACGAGCAGTCGGATCTGGTCATTGCATTGCAAGAGCAGCGTGCTCATGGCCGGGGTCAAGTGCTGGCGCCCCTCGCGCAGCCCATCCAGCAGGGACTCGACGTGGTGCGTGAACGCCACCACCGCGTCCAGGCCGAACACGCCGGCCGAGCCCTTGACGGTGTGCGCGCAGCGGAACAGCGCGTTGAGCAACTCGGCGTCGTCAGGTGCGTCTTCGAGTTGCAGCAGCAGCTGCTCGACCTGCTCGATCTGCTCCTGGGCCTCGCTGATGAAGGCAGGCAGGGCTTCGGCGATGAAGCTCTGGTCGGTGTCGTCGTGCAGGTGGGCCATGGGTCGCTCCGGGTGCGGATGTCGTGGGGCTCAGGCGTCGAGCCACTGGCTCAGACGCTGGCTCAGGCCCAGGCCGTGGCAAGCCTGCTGGAGGGCATCGCTGGCGGCCACCAGGTGCAGCTGTTGTCCGCGGGCGTGCAGGCTGTGGGACAGCGACAGCAGCAGCTGCACCCCGGCGGCATCCGCCTGGACCACGTCCGCGGCCTGCACCGGCCAGACGCGGGTGTCGCGGTCGGCATCGAGCCAGCGCAGCATGTGGGCATGGGTGTCCGCCGCGCTGTAGATGCTCAGCTCCGCCGGCAAAGCGCGGGGTGTCGGGAGGGTGGCAGCGTCGCTCATGGTCGGTCTCGTCAGGCCAGCACCAGCTTGGAGACAGCGTCCAGCAGCACCGGCGGGTTGAAGGGTTTGACGATCCAGGCCTTGGCGCCGGCAGCGCGTCCGCGCTCCTTGGTGGCGTCCTGGCCTTCCGTGGTCAGCATCACCACGGGCGTGAACTTGTAGCTGGGGTGGGCCTTGACCTTGGTCAGGAAGGTGATGCCGTCCATGCGCGGCATGTTCACGTCGCTGACGATGAGGTGGATCTTGCGGCCGTCGAGCCGGGTCAGCGCTTCTTCGCCATCGCCCGCTTCCAGCACGTCGTAGCCCGCGCGCGTCAGCGCCAGTTTCACCACGGTGCGCAGCGAACTGGAGTCATCGACGATCAGGATGGTTTTGCTCACGGCATGCTCCTCGTGTGTGCCCGTGCCAGGTCAGAAAAAAGTGAGTTCGGACGCCTGCGGCGCCGCAGCGGTGGATGGGGTCTGTGCGCCGCCTGCGGTGGCGCCATGGCTGCCGCTTTGGCCATGCGCGGCGCGCTGCTCTTCGGTGGTGTAGCCGGCCTGCAGCAGCTGCTGCCAACGCTCGCGGTCCAGGCGCTGGCCCTGCCGCAAAGCGCCATCGACCTGTTGCACAGCCTGTTCGATGGAGTGGTTGACCTGCTCCATGATTTGTTGGACGCGGTCCTGGAACTGGAAGGCCATCATCATCTGCTCGACCTGCTGGCGCACCGACTCGCCATGGGCGCCGAGCACGGTCGCACGCTGGTGCAACTGCTTGACCACGCCCTCGACGTCCTGGATGACGTGCTGGATGGTCGCGCCCGACGCGTCGATCACCTGGCCATCGGCCTCGGCCTGGGTGCGGGCGCAGTCCAGGGCGTCGCCCATCTGCGTGCGCAGGTCGTCGATCTGCTGACCGATGCGGCGCCCGGTGTTGCCCGATTCGCCAGAGAGCCGTCGCACCTCGGCGGCGACCACCGCGAAGCCCCGGCCGCTCTCGCCTGCGCGGGCGGCCTCGATGGCGGCGTTGATGGAGAGCAGGTTGGTCTGTCGGGCCAGCTTGGCCACTTCCTCGGCCATGTCTTGCAAGCCGCCCGAGCGCTGCGCCAGCCCTTGCACCGAACCCAGGATCTGCTCGCGCGACTGCACGAAGGCGGAGAAGTTCTGCATCAAGCCATTGAGGTCGGCCTCACAGCGCGTGAGCACTTCGGTGCGAGAAGCTTCCTGCTCGTGCGCCTGAGGCCCGCTGGCCACGATCTGGTCCAGTTGGACCAGGATGTCGGAGAAACCAGCGAGCAACTCGTCGGTGGCTTCCCTCATCTGTGTTTGTGCCGTCTGCAGGTGTGTGAGCCACAGGGCTGCGGCCTCCGACAGGCAGTCGGCCGCGTCCTGGCCCGCGCTGGCGTCGGCGGGGCTCGCAAGCGCTGCGCCTTTGGCAGCGTGCACCCAGGCCAGCACCGCGCCGCTGAGGCCCAAGAGCACCAGGCAGGCGCCCATGGCCGCAGGCCAGTACCCCAGCCAGGCGGCCATCGCCCCCAGCCAAGCGCAAGCTGCCACGCACCACGCTGACTGTCGGCGAGCGTGTGTCCATCCGTCTGACCGCATTCCATCCCCTTGTGAGGAGCATTCAAGTGCCAGGACGCGCTCCTCGGCGTCGCACTGGCCCTGCGGTGAAAGGGGTCACTTTTGCCAACCCCGCTCTGACTGAGGCACCGTCACCGCGCCGGTACTCCTCACTATCGGTCACGATTGCAGCGCACCAAAATCGAAATATGCGGCACATGTCACGACAGTTCGAGGGACCGCCCCAAGCGCCCCATCGGGGTGCACCCGCAAGGGTGTGCCGCGGGGGATGGCAGAAGGAAGGTGCCGCGCGATAATGTCGGGGCTAACAAACGGCACCCTTTTCAACCAACCATCTCTTGTCTGGAACGCATCCATGGCTTCTGTCAACAAAGTCACCCCTCATCGGCAACCTGGGCCGCGACCCCGAAGTCCGCTACACGCCCAACGGCGCCGCCGTTTGCAACGTGTCCATTGCCACCACGCGCAACTGGAAGGACAAAAATTCGGGTGACAAGGTCGAAGAGACCGAATGGCACCGTGTTGTGTTTTACGACCGCCTGGCCGAAATCGCCGGCGAGTACCTGAAGAAGGGCCGCTCGGTCTATGTCGAAGGTCGCCTGAAGACCCGCAAGTGGCAGGACAAGGACGGCAAGGACAACTACACCACCGAAATCGTCGCCGAGCAGATGCAACTGCTGGGCGGCCGTGAAGGTGGTGGCATGGGCG
>CAIQIL010000105.1 GCA_903871865.1 uncultured Burkholderiales bacterium | reverse complement strand
CGGGCTGCAACGCGGCGACCGGGTGGCCTTGTTCCTGGACAACCGCGTCGAGATGGCCGTGGCCGTGTGGGCCGTGCTGCAGGTCGGCGGCGCGTTCATGCCCATCAACCCGCTGACCAAGGCCGACAAACTGGCCTACATGCTCAACGATGCGCGCGCCCGCGTGCTGATCACGCAAGACAACCTGCGTGGCGTGTGGCATGCGGCCTTGGCGCAGAACACCTCGGTCGATGTGGCCTGGGTGTGCGGGCTGCAAGTTGCCGATGGCCAGGGCGTTGGCAGCAGTAACCGCCGTGAACGCGCCCTGCCCGCTTTCATGCCCAACTCCGACACAGGCGTGACCGACGTCGGTCTGATCGACCAGGACCTCGCCGCCATCATCTACACCTCGGGCTCCACCGGCGACCCGAAGGGCGTGATGCTCAGCCACCTCAACATGGTCTCGGCCTGCACCTCGGTGAGCACCTACCTCGGCCTGCGCGCCGACGACACCGTGCTGTGCGCCCTGCCCCTGGCCTTCGACTACGGCCTCTACCAACTGCTGATGTGCGCCCGCGTGGGCGCCACCCTGGTGCTGGAGCGCAGCTTCACCTTCCCCGTCAAGGTGCTGGAGGTGATGGTGCGAGAGCGCGTCACCGTTTTCCCCGGTGTGCCGACCGTGTTCGCCATGCTGATGAACCTGCAGACCCTGCCCAGCTTCGACCTGGGCAGCCTGCGCCTGATCACCAACACCGCGGCGGCCTTGTCGGAGGCCCACATCCAGCGCCTGCGCGCCCTGTTCCCGCAGGCCACGCTGTTTTCCATGTACGGCCTGACCGAGTGCAAGCGCGTGACCTACCTGCCGCCCGAGCAGCTCGACGTGCGTCCCACCAGCGTCGGCCGCGGCATGCCCAATGAGGAAGTCTGGTTGGTCGATGAGGCGGGGCAACGCCTGCCGAACGGCAGCACGGGCGAGCTGGTCGTGCGCGGCAGCAACGTCATGCTGGGTTACTGGGACAAGCCCGAGGCCACGGCCCAGCGCCTCCAGCCAGGCCCGGCCATCGGTGGCCAGGCAGGTGCGCCCGTGCTTCACACCGGCGACCTCTTCCGCACCGACAGCGAGGGCTACCTCTACTTCGTGGCCCGCAAGGACGACATCATCAAAAGCCGTGGCGAGAAGGTCAGCCCCAAGGAGGTCGAGAACGCGCTGTACGCCATCGAGGGCGTGTTCGAAGCCGCTGTCATCGGCGTGCCCGATGATTTGTTGGGCCAGGCCGTCAAGGCCTTCGTCGTCTGCCAGCCCGGGGTGACGCTGACCGAACGCGAGGTCATCCGACAATGCCTGGCGCGCCTGGAAAGTTTCATGGCGCCCAAGCACGTCGAGTTCGTCGAGGCCCTGCCAAAAACCGACACGGGCAAGATCAAGAAAACCGGCCTGGCCTGAACACCCCGGCCTCGCACAAACCACACGAGACATTCCACGGACCCACCATGACCGCAGCCATCAAAGACACCGTCCGCGCCTTCATCACCGACAGCTTCCTCATGGGCGGCGATCAGGCCGGTTTCGCCGATGGCGACTCCTTCCTGGAGCACCACATCGTCGATTCCACCGGCTTCCTGGAGCTGATCATGTTCCTGGAAGAAACCTATGGCATCGAGGTCACGGAAGACGAGATGGTGCCCGACAACCTTGACTGCCTGAGCGCCATCGAGGCCTACGTCCAGCGCAAGAAGGCGGCCTGAGATGAGCACCGCGCCCGCCGCCACGCGCCCGCTCACACCCGACGTCTTCGCACTCGACTGCGAAGCCGAGGTGCAACGCATCGGTCAGCACATGGTGGCTGCCCTGCGGCGCTTCAACAAACGTGGCGTGGTGCTGGGCATGTCGGGCGGCGTGGACAGCTCCGTGTGCGCCGCGCTGGCCGTGCGCGCCCTGGGTGCCGACAAGGTGCTGGGCCTGCTCATGCCCGAGAGGGATTCCAGCCTGTCCAGCGAAGACAAGGGCCGCGAAGTGGCCGAGCAACTCGGCGTCCAAGCGCTGCTGGAGCCCATCGGTGCGACGGTCGAGGCCATCGGCTGCTACCGCTGGCGCGACGAGGCCATGCGCAGCGTCTTTCCCGACTACGGCCCGGCGTGGAAAAGCAAGATCGCCATCGCCCAGGCCGGTGAGCCAGGGGCGGCGGGCCGCATCAGCTACTTCAAGCTCATCGTCCAGTCGCCCGATGGCGAGATGCACGAGGCGCGCCTGCCGCTGAAGGCCTACCTGCAGATCGTGGCCGCCACCAACCACAAGCAGCGCATCCGCAAGACGGTCGAGTACTTCCATGCCGACCGCCTCAACCGCGCCGTGATCGGCACGCCCAACCGCCTGGAGTACGACCAGGGCTTCTTCGTGAAGAACGGCGATGGCGCGGCCGACATCAAGCCCATCGCCCACCTCTACAAGACGCAGGTCTACCTGCTGGCGCGGCATCTGGGCCTGCCCGAATCGGTGTGCAGCGCGCCGCCCACGACCGACACCTACAGCCTGCCGCAAGGCCAGGACGAGTTCTACTTCAGCCTGCCCCACCAGCAGATGGACCTGGCGCTGTGGGCCCACAACCAGGGGCGCCCGGTGGCCGAACTGGCCCAGGCCCTGGGCATCACCGAGGCCCACGCCCAGGCGGTGTACCAGGACATCGAGGCCAAGCGCCGCGCCACCGCCTACCTGCACGCCCGGCCTGCGCTGGTCGATGCGGTCGCCGAGGTGAAAGCATGAGCGTGGCCGGCTTCACCGAGCGCCTGACCGTGCTGCGCTCGGCCATGCAGACCCTGCCCGACAAGCCCGAGGAGACGCCCGAAGCCACCTTGCGCGCGCTGTGGTGCCTGGCCGCCGCACGGCCCATCTCGGCCGAGGCCGCCAGCCACCTGGCCGATGACGCCCTGCCCATGCTGGATGCCGCGCAGGACGCCCAGCTCGGTGCGCTCATCGCCCAACGCCTGGCGG
>CAIQIL010000104.1 GCA_903871865.1 uncultured Burkholderiales bacterium | reverse complement strand
TCGCGCTGACGGACGCCGCCGGTCGGGTGCGCTGGTGCAACCCGGCCTTCGAGCGCGTCACGGAGTACACCGAGGCCGAGGTCCAGCGGCGCAACCTGAGCCTGCTGGCCTCAGGCCGCCACGACCGCGACTTTTTCCAGAACCTGTGGCGCGACATCACCGAGTTCGGCAGCTGGCAGGGCGAGATCTGGAACCGCCGCAAGGGCGGTGAAATCTACCCGGGCTGGTTGACCATCAGCGCGGTGCGCGACGAGGGCGGCCAGATCGTCAACTTCGTGGGCGTGTTCACCGACATCACGCGCATCGCCCATGCCGAAACGCAGATGGAGCACCTGGCCCACCACGACGCGCTGACCGACCTGCCCAACCGCCTGCTGCTGCACTCGCGCCTGGCGCACACGCTGGAGCGCGCGCACCGCACCGAGCGCATCTGCGCCGTCATGTTCCTGGACCTCGACCGCTTCAAGGCCGTCAACGACCAGTACGGGCACGAGGCCGGCGACGAACTGCTGAAGGCCGCGGCCCAGCGCCTGCGCCTGCACCTGCGCGAGAACGACACCGTGGCCCGCTTGGGCGGTGACGAGTTCGTCATCGTGCTGGAAGACCTGGCCAGCGTGGAGGGCGCCGAGGTGGTGGCCCGCGCCATCATCGAGCGCCTGCAGCAGCCCTTCCACCTGCCGGGTGGGCAGGACGCGCTCATCGGTTGCAGCGTGGGCATCAGCGTCTTCCCCGACGATGGGCAGGACGGCGAAACCCTCGTCCGCCACGCGGACGCGGCCCTCTACAAGGCCAAGGAGGCCGGTCGGGGCACGTGGCGGCTGTACCGCGGTGGGCGCGTGGGTTGAGGGCTGAGGGCTGGGCTGCGCTGGGCCCGCTCAGGCGGCCCGCACGCCGTGTTCCGACGCTGCCTTCAGGCCCAGCATCGCGCGGGCTTCTGCGGGCGATGCCACCTCGCGGCCGGCGCGGCGTGCGCAGGCGGCCAGGGCTTCGATGAGCTGGCCGTTGCCCGAGGTGCGCTCGCCACCGGGCAGGTAGAAGGTGTCTTCCACACCGGTGCGCAGCATGCCGCCGAGGTCGGCGGTGGCCTGGTGCACGGCCCAGATCTCCTCGCGGCCGATCAGCGTGGTCTGCCAGACGGTGTCCGGCTTGCGGTACTTGACCAGCAGCTTGAGCAGGTCGGCGTCCACCGGCATGCCCGAGGCCACGCCCATGACGAAGTTGTACTCGAGGTGGTCGGCGATGCCGGCCTTCTGGTACATCTCGACCGAGCGCACGATGCCGACGTCGAAGCACTCGAACTCGGGGCGCGTGCCGGTCTCGTTCATCACCGCGATCATGGCCGTGACCTTGTCGACCTGGTTGTCGAACAACATGGGCGGCCAGGCCCATTGGCCGTTGTCCTTGATCTTGAGGTAGTTCAGGCTGCCGGCGTTGCAGGCGGCGATTTCCGGGCGCACGGCGCGGATGCAGGCGCTCGGGCCGGAGATGTCGGGGCCGACCACGCCGGTGGTCAGGTTGATGATGACGCCGGGGCAGGCGGCGCGGATGGCG
>CAIQIL010000103.1 GCA_903871865.1 uncultured Burkholderiales bacterium | reverse complement strand
CAGGAAGATGTCGGCGCTGCGCTGGTAGAGCTGGCAACTCAGCTTGCCCTTGCCACCTTCGACCGTGGGCGGGGCCACGTAGAACTGGAAGAAGGCGTGGCAGGGCGGCAGCGCCATCTGGTCGATCAGGCCCGGGTTCCAGGCGCTGACGATGATGCGGCGCGAGTCCGGTGTCTGCTTGAGTTGCTTGACGACTTCGCTGATCTGGTCCACATGGCCACCGTCCGGCTTGGGCCAGTTGCGCCACTGCACGCCATAGACCGGGCCCAGCGAGCCGTCCTCGCGCGCCCACTCATCCCAAATCGTCACGCCATGGTCGTGGAGGTATTTGACGTTGTCGTCGCCGCGCAGGAACCACAGCAATTCCACGATGATGGATTTGAGGTGCACCTTCTTGGTCGTGACCAGCGGGAAGCCCTCGGACAAATCAAAGCGCATCTGGTGGCCGAACACGCTCTTCGTGCCGGTGCCAGTGCGGTCGGTCTTGAGCACGCCCGTGGTGTGCACGTGGCGCATGAAATCTTCGTACTGGCTGCGCACGGGGCGCGGCGCGAGGGGGGCGGTGGTCATGGCCGCATTTTAGGCGCTCGGCCAGTTCCTCAGGGCGGGGCGGACGCCAGCCGCAGCAGGCGCTCGTAGAACTGGATCATCTCCACGTGGTTGGCCACGCTGATGCGCTCGTTGCTGCCGTGAAAGCGCGGCATGTCCGGCGAGGTGACATGGATGGGCGCGAAGCGCAGCACCTCGTCGGCCACATCGGTGAAATGGCGCGAGTCCGTGCCGCCGACCAGCAAGCCGGGCGCGACCACCACGCCGGGCTGCAGCTCGCGCAGCGCGCGCGACACCCATTGCAAGCCTGGGCCGTCACGCGGCGACACCGGCGAGGGCTCGTTGAATTCCCGGCTGACTTCCGCCTTGACGGGCAGGTCGGCCAGCACGCGGTGCACATGGGCCAGCACATCGGCACTGCGGTCGCCGGGCAGCAGCCGGAAGTTGACGCTGGCTTGGGCCACGCCGGGCAAGACGTTGTCGCGTTCACCGGCGCGGAACACCGTGGCCACGCCCGTGCTGCGCAGCATGGCATTGCCGGCTGGCAGCTTTTCCAGCTGGCGCTCCACCAGGGGCGAGGTCAGCCACAGGTTGCTCAGCACCCAGCGCATGGCGCCATCGGCCTGCGGTGCCACAGCCTCGAAGGTGGCGCGCGGCAGACCGCCAAAGTGCGTGGGCATGGGGTGGGCCTCGACGCGGGCCACAGCCTCGCCCAGGAGGCCGATGGCGCTGCGCGGAGGCGGCATGCTGCTGTGGCCGCCCGCACCTTGCGCCGTGAGCGTCACGGTCGCATAGCCTTTCTCGGCCAGACCGATCAGGGCCACCGGTTTGCTCACGCCGGGGACCATGCCGTGCGTGATCAACAGGCCCTCGTCCAGCACCAGGCCCAGCCTGACGCCTTGGGCCTTGAACTGCGCGGCGATGCGGGCCGCGCCATCGGCACCGCCCACTTCCTCATCGGCACCGAACACCAGGTAGAGGGTCTGCCTGGGTTGGAAGCCCGCTTTCAGCAGCGATTCCACCGCCTCCAGGATGGCCATCAGGCCGGCCTTGTCGTCCCAGGCGCCGCGGCCCCACACGAAGCCGTCCTTGATCTGGCCACCGAAGGGCGGGGCCGTCCATTGCGACGCGGTGCCCGGCGCCACCGGCACCACGTCCTGGTGGGCCATCAAGGCGATGGGCTTGGCTTTCGGGTCGCTGCCGGGCCAGGTGAAGAGCAGGGCGTGCCGGCCCACCTCTGTGCGCTGCAAGCGGGCATGGACGTTGGGGAAGCTGCTGGCCAGGTGGCGGTGCAGCGCCTGGAAGGCCGCGGCATGGGTGTCGTCGGCATCGGCCAGGGTGGCTTGCTGCACGGCCAGGCTCAGACGCTGTGCGGCGGCCTGAGCGTCTACCGGGATGCCAGGCCGGGGCGCCACGGTTTCTTGCGATGCCGACAGGCGCCACGTGTGCCAGGCCATCACCCCGAGCAGCAGGGCGATCAGGCCCAGACCGAGGCCCAACAGCACATGCCAGAAGCCACGCCCGCGCTGGGCTCGGGGTGTGGTGCAAACCTGAGGAACTCGCATCGTTGTGGCCTGAGTTGAATGCTGCGCGTCGCATGCCCGGTGGGCTTCGTGCGTGGCATTGTGCATGCGCGAGAGGTGCTGGTGATCGCGCATGGGCGCGCCATGGAGCGCTTGTCGCCACCGCTTCATGATAGGGGCGGCGTGAATTCTTTTATGTGTGGTCTCTGCTGCGGTTTGTCAGCAATGGCATCAGGCTATGGAATCGGTGTGATTGGAGAGAGTTCAGTTCGTGCAAACGCCAT
>CAIQIL010000102.1 GCA_903871865.1 uncultured Burkholderiales bacterium | reverse complement strand
TCCAGGCCATAACCCACCATGCTGGGCAGGCGCTGCTGGTTGCCCATCAGGCGCATGCGCTGCACACCGAGGGTCTTGAGGATCTGGGCGCCCACGCCGTAGGTGCGCAGGTCCACCGGGGTCTTGGGGGCCACGTTCGGCTCGGTGGGCAGCATGCGCTCCAGCAGGTGCTCGGGGTCGTCGCCCACATTGAGCAGCACGGCCACGCCACGGCCCGCTTCGCGGATGGCGGCCAGGGCCTTGGGCAGGGGCCAGGAGTGGCTGCGGCTGCCGGCGTCCAGCCAGTCCATCACCGACAGGGGCTCGTGCACGCGCACCAGCACCTCTTCTGCGCTCAGGCCTTGCAGGCCCAGGCCCAGCGCCAAGTGGACGGCACCGGTCTTGTCCTTGAACACATGGGCGTCGAAGGCGCCTTCGGGCGTCTGCAGGGTGCGCACGCCGACCTTCTCGATCAGCGATTCGTTGCGGCTGCGGTACTGGATCAGGTCAGCGATGGTGCCGATCTTCAGGCCATGCTCCTGGGCGAACACCTCCAGGTCGGGCAGGCGGGCCATGGTGCCGTCGTCGTTCATGATCTCGCAGATCACGGCCGAAGGCGTCAGGCCGGCCATGCCGGAGAGGTCGCAACCGGCTTCGGTGTGGCCTGCGCGCATGAGCACGCCGCCGTCCTGCGCCTGCAGCGGGAAGATGTGGCCGGGCTGCACCAGGTCGGTGGCCTTGGCATCGCGGGCGACAGCGGCCTGCACGGTGCGGGCGCGGTCGGCGGCGGAGATGCCGGTGGTCACGCCCTCCACGGCCTCGATGGAGACGGTGAAAGCCGTGCCGTGCTTGGTGCCGTTGCGCACGGCCATCGGCGGCAATTGCAGTCGTTCGCAGCGGTCGCGCGTCAGCGTCAGACAGATCAGGCCACGGCCGTACTTGGCCATGAAGTTGATGGCCTCGGGGGTGACGTGGTCGGACGCCAAAATGAGGTCGCCCTCGTTTTCACGGTCTTCTTCGTCCACCAGGATGACCATGCGGCCAGCGGCGAGTTCGGCGATCAGCTCGGGGATGGGTGAAATCGGCATCTTGCAATTGTAGGCGGGTGGGCAGGCGCTGGCGGGGGGCGTCACGCCGAGACCGGCAATTTGCCCTCGGCGCCCAGCATGCGTTCCACATAGCGGGCGATCAGGTCGACCTCCAGGTTGACGTTGCCGCCGGCCTTGAGCTCGCCCAGAGCGGTGTTCTCGATGGTGTGGGGGATGAGGTTGATGTCGAAGGCGGTGCTGCCGTCGTCGGCATCGGCCACGCTGTTGACGGTCAGGCTCACGCCATTGACGGTGATGGAGCCCTTGTAGGCCAGGAAACGGGCCAGGGCCTTGGGCGCGCGGATGCGCAGCAGCCAGGACTCGCCCACCGGCTCGAACACCTCGACCGCGCCGACGCCATCGACGTGGCCGGTGACGATGTGGCCGCCCAGGCGGTCGTGCGAGCGCAGCGCTTGTTCCAGGTTGACGCGGTGGCCCGTGCCGGTCAGACCGACCGTGCGCGCCAGGCTTTCGGCCGATACGTCGATGGTGAAGCGGCTGGCCGCCACGTCGAAGGTGGTGACCGTCATGCACGCGCCGTTGATGGCGATGCTGTCGCCCAAGCCCACGCCCTCGAGGTAGCCGGCGGGCGCCTGCAGGGTCAGGCGGCGGCCGTGCGAGGGCTGGTCACCCAGGGCTTGGGAATCGGTGATCTGGCCAACGCCAGTGATGATGCCGGTGA
>CAIQIL010000101.1 GCA_903871865.1 uncultured Burkholderiales bacterium | reverse complement strand
CAATCGGGGTCCTGCTTTTTGAGCACACGGATGGCCGTGGGCGCCGAGAACATCACGCTGACCTTGTACTGCTCGACCAGCGACCACCAGATCGCCGCGTCCGGCCTGATCGGCAGGCCTTCGTAAATGATGGTGCTCATGCCCGCCAGCAAGGGGCCATAGACGATGTAGCTGTGGCCCACCACCCAGCCGATGTCGCTGGTGCAAAAGAAGGTCTCGCCTGGTTTGCCGCAATAGATCTGCGCCATGGACGCCGCCAGGGCCACCGCATAGCCCCCGGTATCGCGCTGCACGCCCTTGGGTTTGCCCGTGGTGCCGCTGGTGTAGAGCGTGTAGCTGGGGTGGGTGGCTTCGACCCACACACAGGGCACGACCTGGTCCATGACCTCGCGGCGGGCCTGGTGGTAGTCGATGTCCCGGCCTTCGACCAGGCCGGCGGGCGACAGGCCCCGGTGCACGAGGACAACCTTGTCCACCTTGTGCTTGCTGATGTGCAGGGCCTCGTCGAGCAGCGGCTTGTAGGGGATGACCTTGCCGCCGCGCGAGCCGGCATCGGCCGAGACGATGACCTTGGGTGTCGCGTCTTCGATGCGGGTGGCCAGCGAGTGCGCCGCGAAGCCGCCGAACACCACCGAGTGGATGGCGCCCAGGCGCACCGTGGCCAGCATGGCGATCACGGCCTCGGGGATCATGGGCATGTAGATCAGCACGCGGTCGCCTTTGCCCACGCCCTGGGCGCGCAGCACGGCGGCCATGCGCTGGACCTCGACGAAGAGCTGGCCGTAGCTCAGCGTCTGTTCGGTGCCCGTTTCGGTGGAGACGAAGATGAGCGCCGGCTGGTCCGGGCGGTGGGGCACGTGGCGGTCCACGGCGTTGTGGCACAGGTTGAGCTGGCCGCCGACAAACCACTCCGCAAAGGGCGGGTTGCGGGTGTCGCACACGGTGTGGAAGGGGCGGTGCCAGTCGATGCGCTGCGCCTGTTCGCGCCAATAGGCGTCGCGCTGCCGGATCGAGCGCTCGTGGAAGGCCGGGTAGTTCATGGAACCGTTTCCCACCATCACAGTGGGGTTGTTTTTGTCACGGTCCATGCTAGGGCTCACCCTGCCCCATGAACAGGGGGCTATCCCCCGGTTACAAGCCAGGGCTCTGCTAAGCATCGGCTCAAAGGATGCCCCTGCGTGCAGGGGCGGCGGTTCAGATGAAGACCGCCGCGCGGCGCAGGATGAGCAGGCCGAAGAAGCACAGGCCCAGCACCACGCCCCATTTCAGGCACAGCATGGCGCGCCTGCGCCACTGCGCATCGCCCGTGACAGTGAAGACGGCCATGTTGAGCAGGAAGGCCAGGCCCAAGCCGACGGCCAGAAAACGGAAGAGCACCATGGTCGTGTGGGGCCTGCCCGGGCTTACCAGGCCGGGGCCAGCTCGGCCATGCCGCGCGGCGCCTTGCGCTCGTCGTCGAAGCTCACCACCTCGAAGGCGTCGGGCTGGGACAGCAACTCGCGCAGCAGCTTGTTGTTGAGCGCGTGCCCCGAGCGGAAGGCCGTGTAGGAGGCCAGCAGCGGGTGACCGGCGACGTACAGGTCACCGATGGCGTCGAGGATTTTGTGCTTGACGAACTCGTCGTCGTAGCGCAGGCCGTCGCTGTTGAGCACGCGGTAGCGGTCCACCACGATGGCGTTGTCCATGCTGGCGCCCAGGCCCAGGCCGCGCGAGCGCATCATCTCGACATCTT
>CAIQIL010000100.1 GCA_903871865.1 uncultured Burkholderiales bacterium | reverse complement strand
GGCGCCCTTCGGGGCGCCTTTTTTTTGGGCATGATGGGGTGTGTTCACCTGTCGCCGGCGCTCAGGCCGGCCTGTCCCCCATGTCCATGCTCGCGCCCTGGGTCCGTGCCTTGCGCCACCGCCCGCGTTTGCTGGCCTCCGCCGTGGTGGGCCTGTCGGTCGTGGCCCTGGTGCCGCACCTGCTGCCCTGCCGCGACGTCACGCGCTGGTTGATCGGCTGGAACGCGGGCGCCGGGGCCTACCTCGTGCTGGTCGGCGTGATGATGGCGCGCTCCAGCGGTGAGCGCATGCGCCGCCGCGCCCTCACGCAGGACGATGGGGCCGTCGCCATCCTGGCTTTCGTCGTCATGGCCGCTTTGGCTGGCCTGGGCGCCGTTGTTGCCGAGTTGGGTGTGGCCCGCGATGAGCACGGCCTGGCCAAGCACCTGCACATCGGTCTGGCGGCGTTGACGGTGCTGTCGTCGTGGACCTTCACGCAGGTGATGTTCGCGCTGCATTACGCGCACGAGTTCTACCGCGCACAGCAGCGCGGCCTGCCCGGTGGTTTGACCTTCCCTGACACCACGCAGCCTGGTTACCTCGATTTCGTCTACGCCGCGGCCATCATCGGAACCTCTGCCCAAACCGCCGATGTGTCCTTCAGCAGCGCGGGCATGCGCCGCGTGGGCCTGGTGCACTCGGTGCTGGCCTTCCTCTTCAACACGACCTTGCTGGCGCTCACGGTGAACGTCGGCGCCAACCTGATCTGAGGTGCCCGTGGACACGCCATCGCCGCAGGGCCTGAGCCAGGCCGAGGCCCGCGCGCGGCTGCAAGCGCACGGCTTCAACGAGCTGCCGCAGACCCGCCAGCGCAGTGTCTGGCGCATGGCCGCCGAGGTGCTGCGCGAGCCGATGTTGCAGCTGCTGCTGGCCGCGGGTGGCATCTACCTGTTGCTGGGCGACCGCGGTGAAGCGCTCATGCTGATGACCTTCGTGGCGCTCACCATTGGCATTTCGCTGCACCAGGAGCGCCGCACCGAGCGCGTGCTCGAAGCCCTGCGCGACCTCAGCAGCCCGCGTGCGCTGGTGCTGCGCGATGGCCAGCGCTGCCGCATCGCCGGGCGCGACGTGGTGCCCGGTGACTGGCTGGTGCTGGCCGAAGGCGACCGCGTCCCGGCCGATGCGGTGGTGCGCGAGGCGCAGGCGCTGCAGGCCGATGAGTCGCTGTTGACGGGCGAGTCGGTGCCGGTGCGCAAGGCCGCGAGCGGCGAAGCGGTGTCATCGCCAGCCTGGGCCGCGGTGCGCCCCGGTGGCGACGACCTGGCCATGGTGTTCGCCGGTTCGCTGGTGGTGGGGGGGCATGGCCTGGCCGAGGTGGTGGCCACCGGCGCGCGCAGCCAGATGGGCGCCATCGGCCAGGCTTTGCAGGCCATGGAGGCCATGCCCTCGGCCCTGCAGCGCCAGACGCGGCAGATGGTGCGCCTGTTCGCCGTGCTGGGCCTGGGCCTGAGCGCGCTGGTCATCGCCCTGCACGGGTGCTTGCGCGGCGACTGGCTGGCAGCGGTGCTCAACGGCATCACGCTGGCGATGTCGATGTTGCCGCAGGAGTTCCCGCTCATCCTCACCGTGTTCATGGCGATGGGGGCGTGGCGCTTGTCGGCCGCGCGCGTGCTGGTGCGCCGCGCCAGCGCCATCGAAACGCTGGGCGCGGCCACCGTGCTGTGCACCGACAAGACGGGCACGCTCACGCTCAACCGCATGGCCGTGGCCGAGCTGTGCGTGGCCGGGCAGACCTGGCGCGTGACGGACAGCCTGCCCGAGGCTTTCCACCCGCTGCTGGAGTACGGCGTGCTGGCCAGCCAGACCGAGCCGCTGGACCCGATGGAGCAGGCCCTGTGGCGCCTGGCCCGCGAGCAGCTGCCCGAGCCCGACCGCATTCACATGCAGGTCCACCTGCACCCCGACTGGCGCCTGGCGCGCGAGTACGCCTTGAGCCCAGAGCTGCTGGCGATGTCGCACGTGTGGGAGCAGCCCGGGCACAGCCAGCACCTGATCGCGGCCAAGGGCGCCCCCGAGGCCGTCGCCGACCTCTGCCACTTGCCCGAAGCCTTGCGCGCCGAATGGCGGCTGCAGGCCGAAGCCATGGCCGCGCGCGGCCTGCGGGTGCTCGGCGTGGCGCAGGCCCGCCACGAGGGCCCCGCGCCCGGCGAGCCCTGGCCCGCCATCCAGCACGACTACGATTTCGAGTTCCTGGGCCTGATCGGTTGGCTCGACCCGCTGCGCCCGGGCGTGCCAGCGGCGGTGGCGCGCTGCCGCGAGGCGGGCATCCGCGTGGCCATGGTCACGGGCGACCACCCGGCCACCGCCTTGGCCATCGCCGAGCAGGCGGGCATCGACGTGCGTGGCGGGGCTTTGCGGGGCGAGGCGCTGCAAGGCCTCTCGGATGCCGAGCTGGCCCTGCGCGTGCGCGACACCCACGTCTTCGCGCGCGTCATGCCCGAGCAGAAGCTGCGCATCGTGCGGGCCTTGCAGGCCAGCGGCGAAATCGTCGCCATGACGGGCGATGGCGTCAACGACGCCCCTTCGCTGAAAGCCGCCGACATCGGTGTCGCCATGGGCGCGCGGGGCACCGACGTGGCCCGCGAGGCGGCGTCCCTGGTGCTGCTCGACGACGATTTCCAGGCCATCGCCCAGGCCGTGCACCTGGGCCGGCGCATCAACGACAACCTGCGCAAGGCCATGGCCTTCGTGCTGGCCGTGCACGTGCCGATTGCCGGGCTGACGCTGTGGCCCTTGCTGGCGGGCTGGCCGCTGCTGTTCATGCCGGTGCACATCGCCTTCCTGGAGCTCATCATCGACCCGGTGTGCTCGGTGGTGTTCGAGGCCGAAGCGGCCGAGCCCGATGCGATGCGGCGGCCTCCGCGGCGGCCTGGTGCGGCGCTGATCGACCGCGCCCAGGTGCTGTGGAGCCTGTTGCAGGGCGCGGTGGTGATGGCGTGTGTGGGCGGCTGGTACGCCTGGCTGCTGTCGCCGGATGCGGGCGCTCAGGCGTGGCTGGGTGCGCTGGACGAGGCCCAGGCGCGCACGGCGGGCTTCGTGGCGCTGGTGGTGGCCGATGTGGCGCTCATCCTGAGCAACCGCACGCTCACCCAGCCGGTGTGGGAGGCGCTGGGGCGGGCCAATGGCGCGCTGTGGCGCATGCTGCTGGCCACCGGCCTGGTGCTGGGCGGCATCCTGCTGTGGGCACCGCTGCGCGGGCTGTTCCACTTCGGGCCGCTGTCGGCCCCGGTGCTGGGCGGCGCGGTGGCGGTGGGGGTGGCTTGCCTGCTGCTGCTGGAGCTGCTCAAGGCTGCACGCGCCGCTGGGTCGGCACGTACGGTGTGATGGGGCTTCGGACGCAGCCTCAGTAGCGGTAGCTCAGGCCGACGCTGGCCTGTGGCAGCACGCGGACCTTGGCGACGTTGTCGCGCAGCTCGCCGGTTTTCACGTCGATGTCGTTCTGCGTGAGGATGCCGGGGTAGTTCTCCAGCAGGTTCTGGTGCACGCTGAGCTTGGCGCGCCCGATGGACGCGCCCACATCGGCGACGAAGCCCAGGCCGGGCTCGCTCGCCTGGTGGCCCCAGCCCAGACCGAAGTAGGGTGTGATGCGCGGGATCTTCACCGTCGCATCGAAGCGGTCGTTGGCGGTGGGCGTGATGGTGGTCTGGTTGAACGTGACCGAGGTGTTGCCGTCGAAGCGCGTCTTCAGCGTCAAGGCCGTGTCGTTGACCGTCAGGCCCGTGGTGAAGCGGAAGCGCCCACCGAAGGGGAAATAGTCACCGAACAGGCCGATGCGGTTGTACTTGAACTTGACGCTGTACGGGATGCCCGACTCCGTGCGGCTGCGCGTGAACGAGCCGGTGGTGCCCGCGTCCACGCGCAGGCCCAGGTGCTGGTTCACCGTTTGGGCGTAGCCCACGACGACGCCTGGCAGGCCCACGCTGCTGTAGACCTCGCCGGCGTGGCTGGCGGAAGCGAAGGCCAAGCAAGCCAGGCCGAAGCCGCTCAGTGTCAGCAGGGACGAAGGGGTGGGCGCACGACGTGCCATGGCAAGGCTCCGGATCAGGACGGTGGAGCCTCGACTCTAGGTGCGCGCCCCGTCCGGCCAAACGCCGATGAGCGGGGTGGGGCGGGGGCAGTTTGCGGCATGGGCGGCACCTGTCCGCAGCCTCCTTGGCCCATCAGCTGGCCAGCGCCTGCAGCAGCAAGTCGGCCACGGGCCCGCCCGACGCGGGGTTCTGGCCCGTGATGACGCGCTGGTCGGCCACGGCGAAGGGCAGCCACGGGGCTTCGGCCTGGCGGAAGTGCACGCCGCGTTGGACCAGCTCGGTTTCGGTCAGGTAAGGCACGTGGGCGTCCAGGCCGGCGAGCTTCTCTTCTTCGTTGGTGAAGCCCGTCACCGCCTTGCCCTGGATCAGCAGCTCGCCGTTGGACAGGCGGATGTTGAGCAGGGCCACCGCACCGTGGCAGACCGAGCTGACATAGCCGCCCGCTTCGTAGATGTCACGGCTGAGGGCTTGCAGACCGGCGTCATCGGGGAAGTCCCAGACCACGCCGTGGCCGCCGGCGAAATAGATGGCGACGTAGTCTTCGGCCCGGACCTGGTCGGGGCGCAGGGTGGTGCCCAGGCGGTTCATGAAGGCCTTGTCCAGGTACCACTCCCAGTCCACCGGCTCGGCCATGGCCAGGCTGTGCGGGTCGATCGGGGTGTAGCCGCCGCGCGGGCTGACGAAGTCCACGCTGTAGCCCGCGGCCTCGACCTTCTGGACGAAGTGCACGGCCTCGCCCAGCCACAGGCCAGTGGCGCGGGGCAGGTTGGGGTACTTCTCGAAACTGGACACGGCCACAAGGATCTTTTTCGACATGAGGGGCTCCTTTGCTGAAGATGTGCTCAAGGGGTGTTGAGGGCGTGACTGAATTGAAACTCCAGAAGCCATCCGTGTGAATGTCGAATTTTCCTTCTTGCTTGCCTGATTCTCCAGAGTGCTAGGATGCGGCATGGCACGCCAACCTGCCCTGAGCGCTTCTCTGCAACCCACCCTGGACGCCCACCGGCGCCTGATGGCGGGCCTCATCCCCGAGGCTGGCTTCCATGCCGCACCGCTGGACGGTGTCACCTTCATGCGGGCGGACGCCAACACCACGCCGGCGCCGGTGCTGCAGGAGCCCTCCATCGTGCTGTTGGGGCAGGGCCTCAAGCGCAGCTACCTCGGTGGCGAGGTGCTGGCCTACGCGCCGGGCGAGATCCTGGTGGTGGCCTTGCCCATGCAGTTCGATTGCGACACGGTGGTGCAGCCCGGCCAGCCCATGCTGGCGTTGTCGGTGCGCATCGACATGGCGGTGGTGGCCGAGCTGGCCTGTCAGATGGACCCGCTGCCCCCCTTGCCGCCGGGCGCACCCGGTACACATGCTCGGGGCCTGAGCGTGGCGCCCATGGACGCGGCCCTGGCCGATGCGCTCACGCGCTTGCTGGAGGTGCTGGGCGATGCCGAAGCCAGTCGCGTGCTGGGACCGCAGTTGCTGCGCGAGCTGCACTACCGCGTGCTGCAGGGGCCGGCCGGCACGGGCTTGCGCGCTCTGGCGGCCTCACAAGGGCGGCTGGGCCGGGTGTTCCGCAGCATCGAGCAGATGCGGGCCGACCCGGCGCGCGAACTCAGCGTCGCGGCCCTGGCGCGGGATGCGGGCATGAGCGTGTCGGCCTTCCACGAGGCCTTCAAGCGGGTGACGGGGCACGCGCCTTTGCAGTACATCAAGCTCACCCGGCTGCACCTGGCGCGCAGCTGGATGCTGGACCACGACCTGGGGGCGGCCGAAGCGGCCTACCGGGTGGGCTATGGCAGCGCCTCGCAGTTCAGCCGCGAGTTCAAGCGCCTGTTCGGGCTGCCGCCCTCGGCGGCGCGCAGCCAGCCGGTGGTGCAGGCCTGAGGCTCGCAGGGGTCAGCGCTTGCGCGGCGGCGGGGGCATGCCCGGTCCGCGACCTTCGATGTGGCGGAAGGTGATCCGGCCCTTGCTCAGATCGTAGGGCGACAGCTCCAGCGACACCTTGTCGCCGGCCAGGATGCGGATGTGGTTCTTGCGCATCTTGCCGCCCGAGTAGGCGATCAGGGTGTGGCCGTTGTCCAGGGTCACGCGAAAGCGGGAATCGGGCAAGACTTCGTCCACCTTGCCTTGCATTTCAATCAGGTCTTCTTTGGCCATTTGGGCCTCCTAAAGCTTGTGTCAACAGACCACACCTGGCTTTGGAGCGCACGGGGGTGGAAACAAAGGCTTGCGAGCAAGCCATGAGGAACTCGAGCCTG
>CAIQIL010000099.1 GCA_903871865.1 uncultured Burkholderiales bacterium | reverse complement strand
CATGGCGTTGGGCTGGCCGGTCAGAGAGAAGGGGCCGGCACCGGGCTGGCCGATCTGGCCGGTGGCCAGGTGCAGGTTGATGAGGGCGGCGTTCTTGTCGGTACCGCTGCTGCTTTGGTTGAGGCCTTGGCAATAGAGCGACAGGGTGGGTGTGTGCCCGCCGAACCAGCGTGCGGCGGTCGCCAGATCGGCTTGCGAGATGCCGCAGGTCCGGGCCACGGCTTCGGGTGTGAAGTCGCGCACCAGGGCCATCAGTTCGTCGAAGCCATGGGTGTGGCGCTGCACGAAGGCACTGTCCAACAGGCCATCGCGCGCGAGGATGTGCAGCATGCCGTTGCACAGGGCGACGTCGGTGCCAGGCTGGATGGCCAGGTGCAGGTCGGCCATGTCGGCCGTCTCGGTGCGGCGGGGGTCCACCACGATGAGCTTCATCTCGGGCCGCGCGCGCCTGGCGTCCTCGATGCGCCGGAACAGGATGGGGTGGGCCCAGGCCGTGTTCGAGCCTGTGATGAACAGCGTGCGTGCGTGGTCGACGTCCTCGTAGCAGGCGGGCGGGGCGTCGCTGCCCAGCGTGGCTTTGTAGCCGGCCACCGCGCTGCTCATGCACAGGCGCGAATTGGTGTCCAGGTTGTTGGTGCCCAGCAGGCCTTTGACCAGCTTGTTGAGCACGTGGTAGTCCTCGGTCAGCAATTGGCCGGAGCCATAAAAGCCCACGGCCTGCGGCCCATGGCGGCGCACGGTGTCGGCCAGGCGGTCGGCGGCTTCGTTCAGGGCGGCATCCCAGGGCAGGGGTTGCGGGGGCTGGCCACGCTGTGCGCGTTTCATGGGCTGCAGCAAACGCGCCTGCTGCGTGACGGTGTCGCTGGCCGTCAGGTGCAGGGTGCTGCCCTTGGTGCACAGCCGCCCGAAGTTGGCCGGGTGGTCCGGGTCGCCCTGCACGCTGACGATCTGCTCGCCCGCCGATCCGATGAGCACACCGCAGCCTGTGCCGCAGTACGGGCATGTGGCGCGGGTGATGCGGTCCGCCATGGCCATGCTCATGCTGTGCACCCTTGGCGCGGGGTTGCGGTCTCGCTCGCTTCACCGCTGCGGGACGCGCCGAACATGAGGCGGTCGCGGCGGTCGGCAATGCTGCGACCTTCGCGGATGAGCTGGAAGTAGTGGCTGCCGTCCGCGGTGTCGCCATACAGGCAGGCGCCCACCAGCTTGTCGCCTCGCAGCACCAGCTTTTTGTAGATGCCGCCGCCGGGGTCGGACAGGACGATGTCTTCACAGCCGTCGCCGCCCATGAAGTCTCCGGCGGAGAACAGGTCGATGCCCGTCACCTTCAACTGGGTGGACAGCTGTGAGCCTGTGTAGCGGTCAATGCCGAACTCGGCCAAGTGGTTGGCCACCACCTTGCCTTGCTCGAACAGCGGGGCCACCAGACCGTAGGCGATGCCACGGTGCGACGCGCATTCGCCGACCGCATAGACGCGTGGGTCGGTCACGGTTTGCATCGTGTCGTTCACCACGATGCCGCGCTCGCAATGGATGCCGGCCCTCTCGGCCAGTGTCGTGTTCGGGCGGATGCCGGCGGCCATCACGACCAGGTCGGCGGGCAGCTCGGTGCCGTCTGCGAGCGTGACCGCCTGGACGCGACCGCCTTGCCCATGGTCGGTGTCGCCCACCAGCGCCTGCGTCTGCGCACCGATCCGGAACTTCAGGCCACGCGCTTCCAGCGAGCGCTGCAGCAACTGCGCAGCCGCACCGTCGAGCTGGCGCTCCATGAGCCAGGCGGCGATGTGCACCACGGTGACGTCCATGCCACGCGACAGCAGGCCGTTGGCGGCCTCCAGGCCGAGCAGACCTCCGCCGATCACCACCGCGTGCTTGTGCGACCGGGCGGCGTCGATCATGTGCCGTGTGTCGGCGATGTCGCGGTAGGTGATGACGCCTGCCAGATCTTTGCCTGGCACGGGCAGGACGAAGGGGGTGGAGCCGGTGGCGATCAGCAGGCGGTCATACGACGCCTCGGTGCCATCGTCGGCCACCACCCGGCGACGCTGGCGGTCCACCCCCACGACCTGCTTGCCGAGGTGCAGGCGGATGCCATGGTCTTCGTACCACCGCAGCGGGTGGAGGACGATGTCATCGAGCGACTGCTCGCCTGCGAGCACCGGCGAGAGCAGGATGCGGTTGTAGTTCGGGTGAGGTTCAGCGCCGAACACGGTGACGTCGTACAAGTCCGGTGCGAGCTTGAGCAATTCCTCCAGCGCCCTGACGCCGGCCATGCCGTTGCCCACCATCACGAGTTGTCTTTGGTGCATGGGAAGACTCTCTCAGCCCATCGTGGCCGTGCTGGCCGTGGCCGCTGGCGCGTACTGGACGCCCGGACGCGCCCGCCCGCCCTTTTCGGACCAGGTGCGGGTCCATCGGACCTGCATCACGCGCATCATGGTCAGCGCCAGGATCGCCAGCATGGCGATGCCGACGAAGCCCCACAGGTAGGTGCCACCGTGTTGCTTGGACATGCCCATCATGTTGGGCACCAAGCCCCCTCCCAGCGCACCGATTTCACCGATCATCGAGCCCGCCACGGCCGTGCTCAAGGGCCAGCGCAGCGGCACCAGCTGGAACACCGCGCCATTGCCAGCGCCCAAGGCGGCGAAGCACACCATCATCAACACCGTGGTGGCCGCGAGCGAGGCGGAGGCCAGGCCGCAAGGCACCAGGGTGATGGCCACGGTCACGATGACAACGGTCAGCGTGTTGATGCCGCCCCAACGGTCGGAAATCCACCCGCCGACGATGCGCAGGGCAGCCCCCATGAAGGCCGCCAGCATGGTCAGCTGACCTGCCTCGACTTTGGAGACATGGAATTGATCGTGGTAGTAAGTTGGCAGGAAAGAGGCCAGGCCGATGAACCCACCGAAGGTCACGCCATAGATGATGCTGAAGGCCCAGCCGTCCTTCTCGAAGAGGCAGGCAATGTGTTCGCGCAGGGAGGCGTGCGCATCGCGGTCGGGGGGTTCTTTGGCGAAGACCACCATCACCACCATCGGGATGCAGATGGCCACGGCCGCCATGCCGTACACCGCCTGCCAACCATGGGCTTGCGCCAGCGGCGGCGCGACCAGCACCGACACGGCCGTGCCCACATTGCCCGCGCCGACCAAGCCCATGGCCAGACCCTTGTACTTGGGCGGGAACCAGCCCGAGCCCAGCGACAGTGCCACACCAAAGCTGGCGCCGGCGACGCCCAGCAGCACGCTCATGGCGAGCAGATGGCTGAAGGTGTTCACGAAAAAATAGCCGAACAGCATGGCCACGGCGATCATGCCCATTTCGACCAGGGTGGCCGATTTGCGGCCGATGTACTGGGCCAGGATGCCCAAGGGGAACCGCATGAGCGCGCCGGCAAAGATGGGCAAGGACAGCATCAGGCCTTTTTCCGCGGCCGACAGATGGAGGTCTTCGGCGATGAACGGTGCCATGGCGCCGTTGAGCACCCAGATGCAGCAGGAAAAGGCGAAATAGAAGAAGGACGCGAACAGCGTGGGCGGGTGCCCGGCTTTCAGGAAGGTTTGGAAGGAGGAGTTCATCGGTGGCCTTTGCATGCGATGCATCGTTTGTGTCAAGTTATGGCATATGTGTATTCTAAAAATGCGAAAATTGAATGTCTCTCCCTAGGATCGGGGCGATGCCGTTTGCCGCATGGCAGGCTGGTATGCGTGTCATGCCGCACAATCACGCCTCACGTCACAGGAGCACGTCCGCATGAGCATCAAGTCCGACCGCTGGATCCGCCGCATGGCCGAAGAGCACGGCATGATCGAACCCTTCGAGCCCGGTCAGGTCCGCCACGCCGCAGACGGCCAGAAAATCGTCAGCTACGGCACCAGCAGCTACGGCTACGACATCCGCTGCGCCCCCGAGTTCAAGGTCTTCACCAACATCTACTCGACCGTGGTGGACCCGAAGAACTTCGACGAGAAAAGCTTCGTGGACATCGAAAGCGACGTCTGCATCATCCCGCCCAACAGCTTCGCGCTGGCCCGCACCGTCGAGTACTTCCGCATCCCGCGCAATGTGCTGACCATCTGCCTGGGCAAGAGCACCTACGCGCGCTGCGGCATCATCGTCAACGTCACGCCCTTCGAGCCCGAGTGGGAAGGCTATGTCACGCTGGAGTTCTCCAACACCACGCCGCTGCCCGCCAAGATCTACGCAGGTGAAGGCTGCGCGCAGGTGCTGTTCTTCGAGAGCGATGCCGACGACGTCTGCGAGACCAGCTACGCCGACCGTGGGGGCAAATACCAGGGCCAGACCGGCGTGACCTTGCCCAAGACCTGAGCCGGGCGGGGCTTCCTGCACGGATACCGCCCCGGGGTATCTGCGCAAGCCGTCACGGACCGTTACAATGCGGTCCGACATCGGGCGAAAGCCGGTGCTGCACACCATTCAAACGGGAAGAGACCACACGGCCACCGTTGGCGTGCGTGCAGCCCAGGCCGCCCAGGCAGAGCCATCACACAGAAGCGCAGGTTTCAGGGAGGGGGTGTGGCGGTGACGGTGTCGTTGTTGTACCTCCATCTTTGGGCCACCCCATGCGCCGTCCGCTTCAATCTCCCGCGTTGGTCAACGCGTTCTATGACAGCCTGCGTCCCGAGCAGCGCGAAACCGCCCAGGCCATGCACCGTGCCATCCTGGCCGCGGCGCCCCACCTCCGTCCGGAAGTCAAATGGGGCAACCTGTGCTTCATGAACGAGAACGACAACCTGATGGCCATCGTGCTCTTCAAGGCCAACGCGCACCTGCAGGTCTTCAACGGCATCATGCTGGTCGGCGAGTTCCCGGAGCTCGAAGGCTCGGGCAAGGGCATGCGCCACATCAAGTCGCGCTACCGCCAGCCCGTCAACGAACAGCTCGTGCGCGAACTGGCCCTGGCCAGCCTGCAGGCCCATGCCGTGCAGCAGGCCCGCCATGCTGCCCGCTGGGGTTAAGGCAGTTCGCTGCCCCACATGGCACGGGACTTGTTAGCATCTGACCATGCCCATGTCCAACGCCGCACCCAACGCAGACCTCCACTGCCACTCCAACATCTCTGACGGCACCCTGTCGCCCGAGGATGTGGCCGCGCGTGCGCACCGCAATGGCGTCACCCTCTGGTCGCTGACCGACCACGACGAGATCGGCGGACAGCACCGCGCCCGTGCGGCCGCTGCGACCCTGGGCATGGACTACCTCACGGGCACCGAGATCTCGGTGACCTTCCTGCACAAGACCGTGCACATCGTCGGCCTGGGTTTCGACGCCGACGATGCCCAGTTGCAGCAAGGCCTGGCCGACACCCGCGGTGGCCGCGAGCGCCGTGCCCGTGACATGGCCGACGAGCTGGCCAAGGCT
>CAIQIL010000098.1 GCA_903871865.1 uncultured Burkholderiales bacterium | reverse complement strand
AGGTCGCAGTCGGCCAGGCGCTGGGCCATGTTGTTGATGAAGGGCAGCAGCTCCACATCGCTGGCCGGGTCCAGGCCGGCCTTGACGTAGTCGGCCTTCACGTCTGCGAGGTTGGCCATGCCCGTCTGGTGCGTGATGAGGGGGCGACGGTCGGCAGGCACGTCCTTGAACAAGCGGGCCAGCGCCAAGGGCAGTACCTGGTTGAGCGCACGTGCGCCCAGGCTGCCACCGACCACCAGCACCTTGAGCGGGCCGGTGCGATGGGCGAAGCGCTGGGCCGGCTCGGCGATGGCCTCGATCTCGGCACGCACCGGGTTGCCCGTCACGCGCGACACCTTGTGCCTGGCGGCCGGGCCATCGAAGCCGCAGGCCAACACGTCGGTGATGGGCAACAGCGCGCGGTTGCTCAGCAGCATGGCCGCATCGGCGTTGACCATCACCAGCGGCAGGCCGCGCGCGGCGCTCATCACGCCACCAGGGAAGCAGACGTAGCCGCCCATGCCCAGCACGGCGTTGGCCTGGTGTGCCGACAAAATCTTGAAGCAGTCGGCGAAGGCCTTGAGCAAACGCACACCGCCGAAGAGGGTGTCTTTGATCGACTTGCCGCGCAAGCCGTTGAAGGCAATGGTGTCCAGCGGGATGCCAGTGGGCGGCACCAGGCGGTTTTCCATGCCGCCTTCGGTGCCCAGCCAGCTCACCGTCCAGCCACGGCGCTTCATCTCATCGGCCACGGCCAGGCCGGGCATGATGTGCCCGCCGGTGCCTGCGGCCATGATGACGAGGTGACGGGGTGCAACGCTCATGCGCGGCCCCCTCGCATGAGCTGGCGATTCTCCATGTCCACCCGCAGGCAGATGGCCAGGGCGATGCAGTTGAGCAGCACGCCCGAGCCGCCGAAGCTCATCAGCGGCAGGGTCAGGCCCTTGGTGGGCAGCACCCCCAGGTTCACGCCCATGTTGATGAAGCCCTGGCCGCCCATCCACACCGCCACGCCTTGGGCCACCAGGCCCGAGAAGACGCGGTCGAGCGCGATGGCCTGGCGGCCGATGTTGAACAGGCGCACCACCAGCCAGAAGAAGGCGACGATGACCGCGGCCACGCCGATGAAACCCATCTCTTCGCCGATGACGGCCAGCAGGAAGTCGGTGTGGGCTTCGGGCAGGTAGTGCAGCTTTTCCAGGCTGGAGCCCAGGCCCTCGCCGAAGATCTCGCCACGGCCGAAGGCGATCAGCGAGTGGGTCAGCTGGTAGGCCTTGCCAAGTGCGTTCTTCTCGTTCCAAGGGTCGAGGTAGGCGAAGATGCGCTCGCGCCGCCACGGGCTCAGCGAGATCATCAGCATGAAGGCCCCGATCAGCACCGCCGTGATCAGGAAGAACATGCGGCCGTTCACCCCGCCCAGGAACAAGATGCTCATGGCGATGGTGGCGATCACCAGGAAGGCGCCCATGTCGGGCTCGGCCAGGAGCAGCAAGCCCACCACGCCCACGGCCACGGCCATCGGGGCCACGGCACGGAAGAAGTGCTCTTTGACGTCCATCTTGCGGACCATGTAGTCCGAGGCGTAGAGCGTGATGGCCAGTTTGGCCAGCTCCGAGGGCTGGAAGTTCATGATGCCCAGCGGCAACCAGCGCCGTGCGCCATAGACCACCTTGCCCACGTGCGGGATCAGCACCAGGATGAGCAGCACCAGCGAGGCCACGAACAACCAGGGCGCGATGCGCTCCCAGGTCGCCATCGGGATCTGTGTGACCACGGCCGACACCGCGATGGCGATGACGATGGACAGCAGGTGGCGCATCACGAAATGCGTGGGCGCGTAATTGGCAAAGCGCGGGCTGTCGGGCAGGCCGATGGTGGCCGAATAGACCATGATCAGCCCGGCCAGCAGCAGGCCGAGCGTGACCCACACCAGGGGCTGGTCGAAGCCCAGCAGGCGCGAGGGCTGGGCCGTGCTGACGTTGACGAAATCGCGCACGGGCAGCGGGCCGCCCTCGGCGACGTCGCTCTGTCTGCCCTGGCCGCGCAGGCTGCGCACGGCCCGGCCCACCCAGGCCAGCAGCGACGGACGGTCGGCAGCCACGCTCATGCGATGTCTCCCAGGTCGGTCGCCAGCACCTGCAAGGTCTTCACGAAGACCTCGGCGCGGTGGGCGTAGTTGCGGAACATGTCCAGGCTGGCGCAGGCGGGGCTCAGCAGGAGGGCGTCGCCCTCGGCGGCTTGCTCGAAGGCCCAGGCGGTGGCGGCTTCCAGGCTGTCAAAGCGCTGCAGCACGATGTCGT
>CAIQIL010000097.1 GCA_903871865.1 uncultured Burkholderiales bacterium | reverse complement strand
GGAATACCGCTTCCGCCAGCGCCAGGCCGAGCTGGAACGCGGCCGCCTGGCCCGCCTGCGCCACACCCCGGCGGTCACGCTGGACGGCGAGCGCATCGAGCTGCTGGCCAACATCGAGATGCCGGAAGACAGCCCCGGCGCGCTGGAAGCCGGTGCCGTGGGCGTGGGCCTGTTCCGCTCCGAATTCCTCTTCATGAACCGCGCCGGCAACCTGCCCGACGAGGAAGAGCAGTACGACGCCTACCGCCGTGCGGTGGAGGCGATGAAGGGCCTGCCCGTGACCATCCGCACGGTGGACATCGGCGCGGACAAGCCGCTGGAGGGGATGTCGTCGAGCGAGTTGCGCCACGAGTCGGTGCTCAACCCGGCACTCGGCCTGCGCGCCATCCGCTGGAGCTTGTCCGAGCCCAGCATGTTCCGCCGCCAGTTGCGGGCGCTGTTCCGCGCGGCGGTGCATGGGCCGGTGAAGATCTTGATCCCGATGCTGGCCAGCCAGCGCGAGATCCGCCAGACGCTGGAGAACATCGCCCACGTGCAGCGCCAACTGACGGACGCGGGCAAGCCCTTCGGCCAGTGCGAGCTGGGCGCCATGATCGAGGTGCCGGCGGCGGCACTGACCATGCCCATCTTCCTGCGGCACTTCGACTTTGTCTCGATCGGCACCAACGATTTGATCCAGTACACCCTGGCCATCGACCGCGCCGACGAGGCCGTGGCCCACCTCTACGACCCCTGGCACCCCGCGGTGCTGCAGTTGCTGCACACCACCATCGCGCAGGCGCGCGCGGCGGGCAAGGGCGTGAGCGTGTGCGGCGAAATGGCCGGCGACCCGGCGTTCACCGAACTGCTGCTGTCCATGGGGCTGCGCAGCTTCTCGATGCACCCCACGCAAATTGCCTCGGTCAAACAGCGCGTGCTGCGTGCCGACACGCGCCGCCTGGCGCCTTTGCTGGACCAGGTGCTGAGCTGCGAGGACCCGGAGGCCGCCTGCACGCAGGCGCTGCTGACGGGCGCGGCCGCGGTCGCACCCAAGTCGATGGCGGCCTGATCAGCGCTGGCCGAGTTCTTCCCAGCGCGCCAGGGCGGTCAGCAGCTCGTCGTCGATGGCCTCGACGCGGGCGTGCATCGCGGCCACGTTGCCAGCTTCCTTGCGGTAGATGTCGGGGTCGGCCAACTGCTTGTTGAGTTCGGCCTGTTCTTCTTCCAGGGCCTCGATGCGGGCCGGCAACTCGTCGAGCTCGCGTTGCTCCTTGTAGCTGAGTTTGCGCTTCGGGCTGGCCACCACCGGTGCGGCGGGCGCAGCAGCGGGTGCGGTGTCGGCCGCCACGGCCACGGGCGTGCGCAGGCTGGCTTCCGGTGTTTGCTTGACCGATGCGGCGATGGCCGCTGCACCCGGCTTGCCCGCGGCGATCGCTTGCGCGCGACGCGACTGGATCAGCCAGTCTTCGACGCCACCTTCGTACTCACGCCACCGGCCTTCGCCTTCGGCCACCAGGGTCGAGGTGACGACGTTGTCGAGGAAGCGGCGGTCGTGGCTGACCAGGAAGACGGTGCCCGGGTACTCGGCCAGCAGGTCTTCGAGCAGGTCGAGCGTGTCGATGTCGAGGTCGTTGGTGGGCTCGTCGAGCACCAGCACGTTGCTGGGCTTGGCGAACAGGCGCGCCAGCAGCAGGCGGTTGCGCTCGCCGCCGCTGAGCGTGCGCACGGGCGAATTGGCGCGGGCCGGCGAGAACAGGAAGTCCTGCAGGTAGCCCATGACGTGCTTGCGCGAGCCGTTGATCTCGATCCACTCGCTGCCCGGGCTGATGAAGTCGGCCAGCGTGGCGTCGAGGTCGAGGTGGTCGCGCATCTGGTCGAAGTAGGCGACCTGCATGTTCGCGCCCTGCTTGACGGTGCCGCTGTCGGGGGCCAGCTCGCCCAGGATCATCTTCAGCAGCGTGGTCTTGCCCGCGCCGTTGGAGCCCACGAGGCCGACCTTGTCGCCGCGCAGGATGGTGCCCGTGAAGCCCTTGACGATGGTGCGTCCGCCGTAGGACTTGGAGACGTCTTCCAGCTCCGCCACGATCTTGCCGCCGCGGTCGCCTTGCGACACTTCCAGCTTGACGCGACCCACCACGTCGCGGCGGGACGAGCGCGTGTCGCGCAGGACTTCCAGGCGCTTGATGCGCGCCACCGAGCGCGTGCGGCGGGCTTCCACGCCCTTGCGGATCCAGACCTCTTCTTGTGCGAGCAGCTTGTCGAAACGGGCGTTGGACAGGGCTTCGTCAGCCAGTTCGCGTTCCTTGAGGCCTTGGTAGGCGGCGAAGTTGCCGGGGTAGCTGCGCAGGATGCCGCGATCCAGTTCGACAATGCGGGTGCAGACGTTGTCCAGGAACGCACGATCGTGGGAGATCAGCACGATGCTGCCCTTGAAGTCCACCAGCAGCTCTTCCAGCCAGGTGATGGCGTCCAGATCCAGGTGGTTGGTGGGCTCGTCTAGGAAGAGCACATCGGGGCTGGCGACAAGGGCGCGGGCCATGGCCACGCGCTTT
>CAIQIL010000096.1 GCA_903871865.1 uncultured Burkholderiales bacterium | reverse complement strand
GCCACCGCCACGATGGGTGCGTCCCGATCCATGCCCGTCATGCCCTTGTTGCTCCTGCTTGGGGCCGTCCGCCTTGGCCGCCCGTCCCGATTGTCGCCGCCCCGCTCACCATTCGGCGGATGGCCCGTCACACGCACATCACTCAGGGTTTACACCATGGCATTCGTTTTGCAGTGCACAATTTGACAATGCACGCCTCCTGGACACCGCCATGCTCACCTTGCTGGAAAACTTCCTGATGATCGGCCAGCCCACCGCGCCGGAGTCTCCGGTGTGGGCCCTGCTGCTCGCGCCCTTGCTGGTTGCCGCGGTCGTGCTGCGCCGCACACCCCGCGCCTGAGCCCACGCACCAAGCCGGTCCGCTCATGACAAAGGGCCCCGCAGGGCCCTTCGAGGGTGCACAAGTGTGTGCATGAAGGTGCGCGCCAGGGTGCGTTCAAGTGCACCCCCTGCCGCAGTGTGTGGCTTCAGTTCTTCACGCCCAGCTGCTTGTTGATCATCCACTGCTGCGCGATCGACAGCACGTTGTTGGTCAACCAGTACAGCACCAGGCCGGCGGGGAAGAAGAAGAACATCACGCTGAACAGCAGCGGCATGATCCACATCATCTTGGCCTGGACCGGGTCCGGCGGCGTCGGGTTCAGCCAGGTCTGCAGCAGGCTGGAGGCCGTCATCAGGGCCGGCAGCACGAAGAGCGGGTCCTTCACCGAGAGGTCGGTGATCCAGAGCATCCACGGCGCGTTGCGGATCTCGACCGAGGACGACAGCACCGAGTACAGCGCGATGAACACCGGGATCTGGATCAGGATGGGCAAGCAGCCACCGATCGGGTTGACCTTCTCCTCGCGGTAGATCTTCAGCATCTCCTGCTGCATCTTCTGCGGGTCGTCTTTCAGGTTCTCGCGCATGGCCTGGATGCGCGGGTTCAGCGCCTTCATCTTGGCCATCGAACGGTAGGCACTGGCGTTGAGCCAGTAGAAAGCCGCCTTCAGCAGCACCACCAGGGCCACGATCGCCCAGCCCCAGTTGCCGATGATGCCGTGCAGGTGCTTGAGCAGCCAGTACAACGGCTTGGCCAGGATGGTCGTCCAGCCGTAGTCCTTCACCAGCTCCAGGCCCGGGGCCAGGTCGGCCAGTCGGTTCTCGTCCTGCGGGCCGACGAACAGGCGGGTTTCCAACGCCTTGCTCTGGCCAGCGGCGATCTCGCCCAGCGGCAGCAGCATGCCGGTGGCATAGAGGTTGGTGCCGACCTTTTTGACGTAGAACTCGCGGCTGAGCTTGTCGCCCACCAGCCAGGCCGAGGCAAAGTGGTGCTGCACCATGGCCACCCAGCCGTTGTCGTCGGACTTCTCGTACTCGGCCTTGTTCTCGTCGATGTGCTTGAAGTCCACCTTCTGGTACTTGCCCTTGGCGTTGTACACCGCCATGCCGGTGTAGGCCTGCGGGCCGCCCATGAAGGCCGGGCCCTGGGCTGCGGCTGGCGGCGTGCCGTCGCGCTCCAGCTGCACGTACAGCTGCGGCTTGATGGTGGTGGCCGAGCCGTTCACCACGTCCTGCTTGACGTCGATGGCGTAGTCGCCGCGGGGGAAGGTGTAGGTCTTGACCAGCTTGACGCCGTTGACCGGCTGGGACGCCAGCGTGAACACCAACGCCTTGGCGCCATCGGCCAGGGTGCGCTCGGTGGTGCTCGGCGTGAACAGGGTCAGGTGGTTGGGCAGGGCGCCATCGGCAGCAGACTGCGCCACCAGGCCCGACTGGGCTTCGTAGGTGTGCGTGGCCGTGTGGTCGAGGATGACCATGTTCTGGTCAGGCGCGTCCTGGTTGCGGTGCTGCAGCAGCTCCAGCTTGACGACATTGCCGCCCAGCGTGTCGATGGTGGCCTTGACCACATCCGTCTGCAGGACGATGCGCTCGCCCTTCACCGCCACCGCTTCGGCCGCGTTCGGAGCGCTGGCACCGGGCACAGGCGCAGCAGCAGCGCCCAGGTCACCGCTGGCTCGCGGCAGGTTGCTGGCACCCGAGGCACCGCCACTGGCCGCCTGGGCCACTTCGGACGCTGGGGCCGGCGCGAACAGGGAGGGCTGACCGGTGTGTCGCAGCCAGCCATCCCACAACATCAGCAGCGAGACGGCGAACACCGACCACAGCAGGGTGCGACGCAGATCATTCATGAGCGAGGTGAATCCGACGAAGGGTTGGAAGAAGAAAAACGGGACAACAGCCCTGGCAGCTGCGCAGGCACCGGGTCGTGCCCGCCTGCGCAACCCGGGTGGCAGCGCAACAGCCGGTGGGCCGCCAGGTAACTGCCTGCACCTGGACCATGCCGCTGCAAGGCCTCCAGCGCATAGGCCGAACACGTCGGCGTGAACCGACAGGCCGAGCCCAGCCAGGGACTGAGGAAAAACCGATAGCCACGCACCACCGCCATCAAACCAGCGTTGACACAACGCGACAGCGCCGATGCCAGCCGGGACAGGGTAGGTGTGAGCACAGCGCGCATCATGCCTGAGCCCGCGCGCAATCTTGCGCCAGGCGGCCCCAGAGCTCGTCGAGTTCCAGGCGAACCGCCGAACTCAAGGCGGGCGAAGCGGCGCTTGGGAAGAGCTGGCGGTCGAAAGGCGCGCGCAGGCGCAGCACCCAGGCGTCCAGCGAGGGGCCAAAACGGTCTTGCGTGGCCAAGCCGGGCGCATGACGCCGCACGGCCTCGCGGGCCTGGTGGCGGATGAGCGAGCGCGTCACCGAGCGACGTGCCTGCTTCTTGGGCAGGACCAGGCCGAAGCGACAAGGCCCGACCACGCCCAAGTCATCCACATCCAGTGAGGACACCAGGGCATCGCCTGTTGACAACTCAACAGGCAGGGGCGCAGAACCGGGCTCTTGTGAAGCTTTTTCGGCACGCCGAGGGAGCGCCTGGTCGTTGACGGACAGGCGCGGCAAGGCGTAGAGGAAAAAATGTGCCGTGCGGGCCACCGGGCGGGTTCCCAGAGCCCGTTGAAAATCGGACGATTTCAGGCTGGGTGCACGCACGCTGGAGGGCACAGTGAAGGGATCACATCAAGACGAAGCCGGGCACATGACCCGGCCTTGTGCATGTCTGCTGTCTGCCAGGCCAGAACCGTGAGGCCCATGTGGCACGCATGGCAGGCAAAGCGCCGCGGCACAGGCACTGCGCAAGGCAGCCTGTGCCGGCGCCTTGATCACAGACCCAGACGCTTGCGGCCCTTGGCGCGACGGGCGTTGATGACCTTGCGGCCACCCTTGGTCTTCATGCGAACGAGGAAGCCGTGGGTGCGGGCGCGACGGGTCTTGGAAGGTTGGTAAGTGCGTTTCATGATGGTCCTTCAGGGCCACAGCCGGCGCGTCGAACCCAGCATGGCAACTGGGCAATCGGAACGAACCATGGTGAGCCGCGATGCGCCGGTGGTCGCCGGCATGCGAAATCCGAAACTCTGGCAAAGACTGAGCAAGCGCAGCTACGCGCCGCCAACCACAAGCCGGAGGAACCCGCGATTACAGCAGCTTTCAGCCGGCAGGTCAATGCCCCCACACCCATGGGTGCGGGTTGGGCCCGCTTGCGGGACCTCCAAGCCCGGTTGGCCCGGGCTTGGAAAAGCCCCCTGCTGGCACAGAAATCGCCCGTCGGCCAGGAGGAAAATTTCTGTGGATAACCTGCCCCGCAGCGGCTTGTCCACGCTTAGAATTCGCGTCCCAAGGAAGGACTTGTCCACAACATGAGTGCTGCCGAATTGCCACTGACCGCCTCGGCACCCCTGCCCCGCCCCGACATGGACGTGACCACGGGCAACCACGCGGGCATCCCCACGCCAGACACCCTGTGGCAGCGCTGCTGCGCCCGCCTGGCCACCGAACTGCCAGAGCAGCAGTTCAACACCTGGATCCGGCCTCTGCCCCCGGCCGAGGTTTCGCGCGACGGCGCCCTGACCGTGGTGTGCGTGCGCGTGCCCAACCGCTTCATGCTGGACTGGATCCGCACCCAGTACAGCGGCCGCCTCGAAGCGCTGCTGACCGAAACCTTGGGCAGCGCCATCCGGCTGGAACTGGCACTGGCCCCGCGCGCAGCCGCCCCCATGGCCGGACAGCGCCCCGGCGCCATGCCGGCCGTGCGCGCCCTGCCGCCCAACGCGCTGCCATCCCAACATGCCCAGGCCCACCCACGTGGCCCGGCAGGCCACGACCCGCGCGACGGAGAAGCTCACCCAGGCCACCATGGGCAGTACGAAGGCCACCGGTCACCCCGCCAGACACCCCAGGTCATGGGCCTGAACCCGGCACTGACCTTCGACAACCTCGTGCCCGGCCGCGCCAACCAGATGGCCCGCACCGCCGCCCTGCACGTCGCGGGGGCACCCGGCCAGATGTACAACCCGCTGTTCATCTACGGCGGCGTGGGCCTGGGCAAAACCCACTTGATGAACGCAGTGGGCAACGCCCTGCTGGCCGACAAGCCCGACGCGCGCATCCTCTACCTGCACGCCGAGCAGTTCATCTCCGACGTGGTGAAGAACTACCAGCGCAAGACCTTCGATGAGCTCAAGGCCAAGTACCACAACCTCGATCTGCTGTTGATCGACGATGTGC
>CAIQIL010000095.1 GCA_903871865.1 uncultured Burkholderiales bacterium | reverse complement strand
CTACCCCACGGGCAAGACGCCACCGCTCAAGGTGCTGGAAGTGTTGATCGAACTGTTCAACGCCCTGCACACCTCGATGGCCAAGACCGTCTCACACAAGACACGGCAAGAGCGCGCCCAGTTCCTGCGCCGATTCTTTCGAGACTTGAAGACGAAGGCCGGGTTCAAGACGGTGCCTGACCCACGCAACCTGGGGCAAAAGCACCTCCGGGCCATGGTGCAGGTCTGGCAGCAGGAGCACCTGGCCCCAGCAACGATCCAGACCTACCTGAGCTTTCTGCGCGGGCTGGCCATGTGGATGGGCAAGCATGGCTTCGTGCGATCACCAGACCACTACGGCTTGAGCGTTGACGCATACCAGCGCCATGAGTACGCCAGCCGGGACAAGGGGTGGTCGGCACAAGGGGTGGACATCGACACTGTGATTGCCCAGGTCTGTGAGCACGACCGCTTTGTGGGGGCCTCGTTGCGGCTGATCCGCGCCATGGGACTGCGGCGCAAGGAATCGGTGCTGTTTCGGCCATTTGAGAGCATCGTGCCCTTCGAGTCCACGGGCCTGCCGCCTGAGGACAAGTTGGCGGATCGGTACGCGAGGATCAAGGGCAAGGGAGGCCGGGTGCGCCACATCCCGCTGGACAGCCCGGAGCGGCTTGCCGCCGTGGCATTCGCGCAGGGCGTGGTCAGCAGCCAGGACGCCCATATGGGCAACCCGGCACATGACCTGCGCAGAAACCTCAGGCACTTTGACTATGTGTTGACCAAGTTCGGCATCACCGTGCGAGAACGGGGGGTGACCGCACATGGCCTGCGCCATGAGGTGCTGATCTCTCACTATGAGGCGCTGGCCGGGACCGCGCCCCCGGTGCGCGGCGGGCAGATGGTGCCACCGGAGCTGGACCGTCAGGCCAGACAATCCGTGTCCCGGTTGGCCGGGCATGCGCGCATTCGGGCTTCGGGGGCCTACCTTGGTGCGGTGCGGGTGCCGCGCCATCCAGGATCACGGGATGTGGATGGCAAGAGCGAAGCGCCGCCAGAGGGGTCGTCTTGACAAACGCCAACGGCGCAGAGCCCTTGTCTGCGCCGGGTTGGTGGGAAAAGCTCTGTGAGGCTCAGGCCGCTGACTCCGCGAGTTCATCGGCCTCAGAATGGGAATCGTCCAGGCTGGCCGTCCCGACTTCGCCTGTCGCAGCAACCGAGGCAGCTTGGCCCCTCAGACATCGCGGCAACCAGCCGGAGCCCGCCAAGGCCAACTCGGCGGCCACCACGGCGGCATCCTTCTTCATACCGGCCAGCGGCGCTGCCACGTTGATGTCCATCGCCTCGGTGACCACCTCCACCACGCGGATCTTGGACACATGGTTCAGATAGGAAGGGCCGTTGGCTGTCCACCAGCGGCGCATGTCCAGGCCCAAGGCCTCTGCCAGCACATCGGTGCGTTGGGTTGGAGACTCCACACCCTGAATGCCAGTGACCGAGCACGCCACCACCACGGTCAACAATTGGAGCACTGTGGCTTGGTCTTGCGCCAGCAACCACGGGAACACGGCATCCAGGTCTTGGGGCAACTTCTGCACCCAGACGCTGCGCTCAGCCTCCATGCGCAACCATGCCGGGCTGGCCTCGATGTCATCGGCAGCGGATTGCAGCGCAGACTGGCTGTCCGTGACCGAGACATCCAGCACCTGTGGCTGCTGGTGGTAGCGGTAGTCGCGGCTCAGGAACAGCTTCTGCGCCAACTGGGCCGTGAGCGCCACCAAGGCCACGTCCGGGCGGGCAATCAACTCAGCCTGTACGGCGGCGACCCGGTGTGCCGTCAGGCGGCGCATCAGCTTTTCGGAGTGAACCGGGCGAACCTTGGCCGCTGCGCCGGACAGCATGTCACCTTGCCCTCCACCCTCGCCAGCCTGCCCTGCGCCCTGGGTCAGGACATGAGCCAGGGCGCTGCGGTCCTCCGGGCGGATCAGGCCACATTTCACTGTGGCCGTGCCGTTGTGCCCTACGTGGACCACGCACCCGGCCTGCGTCATCAGGTCGGCGGGCCACACACTCAGTTCCTCGTCGATGGCCTTGAGCCGCAGTTGCAAGGCTGCTTGCTCGCTTTCAAGCTCCTGGTACACCGCGCCATCATCCTGATAGGCGTCATCGTCGTCCATGTCTTCCAGGGCATTCAGTTGCTCCTGCACGGCCAGCATCCTGGTTTCCAGTTCGGCCAACGCACTGGCCTCAGGCTCCGTGGGCTCACGCCGGGTCTTGCGCAACTCGGTGTGGCCGGTGTACTCGTCACGGTCATAGCGCACCCGCACGTCCACCCACTTCCAGCCTTCAGCACGCACCTGCTTGGCCTTCTTGTTGAGCTTCTCCACAGCCAGACGTTCCAGCAATGGCGCGTCCAGCAGGTAAGCCTTCTTGTCATCGTCGCTGAACAGGTCACGGCGTGTGGCCCCACCAGCCTTTTCGTACGCCTTGAGCGTCACGTACTTCGCCACCGGGTCACGGTCGGACTCGATGTCGCCCTGCGTCAGCAACTGACGCAGGTAGTCGGGGCGGCGGTTCCATTGGGGCAAGCCAGCCCAGGCCTGTTCCTGCTTCTCATGGTCATCGACCGACGCCAGCACCATCAGGCATTCAAGGCTGATGTCATCCGCCCGGAACTCGTCCATCAGCTTGGGCGACAGGCTTGCCAGCTTCATGCGGCGCTTGACCACCAAGGGCGTGACGCCAAAGGCCGCTGCCACCGTCTCGACGGACTTGCCCTCGCCCAACAGGCGCGAGAAAGCCAGGTACTCGTCGGCGGCGTGCATGGGTACGTGAAAGATGTTCTCGGACAGGCTGGCCATCAGCGCCTTGTCGGCTGGCACGATGAGGATGGGCACAGGGTAGTTGTCGGGAATATCGCCGTTGCTCATCAGCAAGTTCAGCGACTCCAGGCGACGGCCACCGGCGCACACTTCAAACAGGCCACGCAGGCCCTTGATGACGATCAGGTTCTGCAACACGCCGCAGTCCAGGATGGACGCAGCCAACTCGGCGATGCTCATCTTGCTGGTGCTGCCGCCTGGGCGCACATGATGGTCTGCCGACAGCACCAGCTTGTTCAAGGGCGCGGTGGTACGGGGGGATGCTGCAATCACGGCATCGATCTCGGCCTTGGTGAATTTCATGGGGGGCTCCGGCACGGTTGAGGGACATGCCTTGTGCGTGTCCATG
>CAIQIL010000094.1 GCA_903871865.1 uncultured Burkholderiales bacterium | reverse complement strand
GGTTCGAGGTGCCGGGTCGGCGCACGGCCGGCACGCCGGTGGCGTTCGGTCACTGGTCCACGCTGGGCCTGATCCTCCGCGATGAGCTGATGTCCCTGGACACAGGCTGCGTCTGGGGCGGTCAGCTCACGGCAGTGCGTGTGGATGGCCCGGTGCGAGAGCTCATCCAGATCGATTGCCCGCAGTCACAGAAGCCTGGCAAGGCCTGAGATGCTGCCCGTGGGTGCCCTACAATGCAGGGCTCGCAAGCGCGTGGTTGGGTGCTTGATCGATGCGGAGTGGCTCCCCCACATGCCCGCACCGTCTGCACCCACACCGCCACCCAGTTCTGGAAACGTGGCCGAGTGGTTTAAGGCAGCGGTCTTGAAAACCGCCGAGGGTTTATCCCCTCCGTGAGTTCGAATCTCACCGTTTCCGCCAATCAAATGAGCGTGCCGATGTCGTTCTGAACGATGCGGTCCAGGGCCCGCTCCACGATGGCAGCGATCGTCATCGACGGGTTGCACGCTGCCGTGGCCCCTGGCATCAAGGCGCCGTCCAGCACATACAGCCCGCGCTGGCCCTTGACCCGGCCTTCCAGGTCGCAGACGTCACCGATGCATGCTCCGCCCAGCGAGTGCCACGTGGTGTTGACCAGTTCATTTGTGTTGAGCAGCTTGGCACCGGGGCCGGCGATCTGGGTGAGGCGCTCCTTGATGCGTTTGGCCACCGCGGCATCGCCACCGGAGGGCCACTTCAACTCCACCTTGTCGGTCAGCCAGTTGTAGACGAACTTGCCCCGGCCGCTGCTCATGCCATAGCCCACGAGCATCGTCGCTTTGGTGGTGGACGTCGTGCTCGACACCGCGCTGGCGGATGGCAGCAGCGACACCGGCATGCTGGTGCCTGTGGCTTTGCTGGACGGTGGCAACGAGGCCTGGATCACGGTGTTGGCGGGCTGGCTCGGGTCGTTCCACTCCTTGCTGCCGAAGACGACCGGCCCGCCCTGGACGGTGCCGAAGTCTTCGTCCTCGTTCGACCAGACGTAGATCTGGTCCGCGTTGGTGCCATAGCCTTGCCCGACGCCTGCCGGCAGACCTGGGATGTCGCCACGGGCCTTGGCGCGCACCAGCAGCTTCGAGGTGTTGATGGTGCCTGCGGACAGGATCAGGCCCTTGGTGGTGATGACCTTGCGCTCGAGCACGGTGCCGGTTTCGTCGGTGCGGTCCACGTGGACCACCCAGGCGCCATCGCTGGCGCGGGCAATGCGGGTGACGTTGTGCAGGGCCTCGACGGTGGCATTGCCTGTGGCGATGGCCTGGTCGATGTAAGTCACGTCGACCGAATGCTTGCCGCCGTTGTTGACGCCGAGGGCGCAATCACCGTTGGTGTACGAGGGCTTCATCTCGCCCCGCAGCTCCGCCAGCGCGTAGTTCCAGTCGATCGGCATCGGGATCTTCTGCAGGTCGTGGCCAGCGGCCTGGACCTTCGCGGCGAACAGGCGTGCGGCCTGGTAGTTGGGGCTGTTGACCAGGGCGTCGGGCGCTGTCTGGAGTTGCAGCATCCGGGCCACGCGCGGGTAGTAGACCGATGCCATCTCGGCGTGGTCGATCGATGGGAAACAGGCGTTGAACAGGCGCTGCGAGGGTTGCAGTGTCATGCCTTGGTACATGAGCGAGCCGCCGCCCACACCGGCAGGTGTGACCGCGATGATGCCCTGGCCGACGAAGGGCTCGAGCAGGCCCGCGTAGGGGTTCAGGCCGATGCGCTTGCCGTTGAGTTCGGGCCAGACGGTGTAGAAGAGGTCGCGTTTGTCCAGCGTGGTGGCATGGGGGAAGGTTTCGGCATTCGGGCCAGTTTTCCACCAACGCCCGCGCTCTAGCACGAGGACTTTGATGCCCGCTTGGGCCAGGCGCAGCGCCGACACGCCGCCACCGAAGCCCGAGCCGATCACCACGACGCGCTCTCGCGAGGGCGTCACGGGGGGGGTCGCGCTGGCGGTGCCAGGCAGGGACGCGCCCGCGACCGCGGCCGCTGCGCCGCCCAGGAATTTGCGCCGATTCAATCTGTTCATGCCCGATCCTTTCACTGTTCCAGTGTGTGTTTCGAGCATTTTTGACGGTCGACGCAGGGCGCTCAATGGCCGTGCTGACCAAGTGTTGACTTGGTGGCCTAGGGAAACCCAGGCCTTGCGCCGTGTCAGAACAGCTCGTCGGGCGTGAAGCGCAGGCCCAGGGAGATCCAGCGGCTGCCGCTCGGCCCGGCCAACTGCTGGCCCACGGTCAGGTCCACCTGGACGCGGTTGGGCACGATGGCCAGGCGGCCACCGATCTGACCGTAGGGGTTGTGGCGGTGGTCGCCAAAGGCTTCTGCGATCAGCATCACGCGTTGCGTGGCCTGGAACTCGGCGCCGAGGCCCCAGGTCGCGTTGTGGCGGTCTGTGGCGCGCTCCTTGAGCCAGCCGACGTTGGCGTGCACCACCACGCGGTCGTCCTGGAAGGAAAACGACATGGGCACGTAGGCGTAGGTGTTGCCCAGCAGGTTGGGCCCCGGGTTGATTTCCGGGTGGCGCACGGTGCCCACGCCCAGGCCCCAACCCCAGCCATTGGTGCTCAGCGGGCGAAAGAGGGTTTTGAGCTGGAAAACGAAATCGCTGGTGCCGTGGTCGCCGTGGTTGCGTGCCCTGCCACCGCCCACGGTGAATTCGAGGTTGCCCGTCGGGTTGCAGGCGGGCAGGGCCCAGGCCTCGTGGCTGTCTTTGTAGGAGCGCACCCAGGTTTCCAGCTGGCAGCTTTCTGCGGTGGTCAGGCGTGCGTCGTCGGTGACGAAAGGGCGGGCCGACATGGCTGCCATTGGCAGCCAGGCGCCCAGCAAGACGAAGGTGGACATTCGCATGGGCAGCATGCTAGCGCCCGCGTGTGAATGTCTTGTGCAAGCCGGTCAGGGGAATGCCCTGGCGTCAGGCGCTGGCGCCTTGTGCGTGGTCTGCGCTCTGCGTGTCTGTGGCGTCGCTCGCATCTGGTGGTGCTGGCAGTTGCCAGTTGTTGACCCAGGCGAGGAACTGGTCCGACGGCATGGGTTTGGCGATCCAGTAGCCTTGTGCCAGGTCGCAGTCCAGGGCGCCCAGTTGCTCCCAGGCACGGCGGTCTTCCAGGCCTTCGGCCACCACGCGCAGGCCCATGTTATGGGCCAGGTCGATGACCGAGCGCACGATTTTTTCGTCCTGGCTGTCGTGCTGCATGTTCATCACGAAGGACTTGTCGATCTTCAACTCGTCCACCGGC
>CAIQIL010000093.1 GCA_903871865.1 uncultured Burkholderiales bacterium | reverse complement strand
CCCACCGTCTTGCCATTGGGCTGCTTATAGGCGCGGGCAATGCCAGAGACATCGACCTTGCTGGCGGCCCCCAAGCGAACAACCTGGTCAGACACATAGCCCAAGACATCCTTGCTGTCTTCGGGCTTTTCACTCTGATCGCCACGGACACCTGAGAGGGACAAGGCCACGGTACCGCCGTGCGCAATCAGACTGCCATCCACGTCGACACGATGCGCTGCCTTGAGGGTGATGCTACCGCCGTCACCTGCGTCAATGACTGCCTGCCCCGCCAAGTTGACCTGGCCGCCCAACAAGTCCGCTGCGGTCGCGTTGCTCACCACCGGTGTCGAGGCCGTGAGCGTGAGGTTCATGCCCTTGCGCAAGCCATTGGCCAAGGTGGTTTCGTACACCATGTTGGCCTCGGTAGCACGGCCCCGAACGGCATTCAACGCGAAGTTGCGAAGCACGGGCTTGATCTGGGCACCCGACGTGACGTTCACGTCGCCTTGGGCTGTCAGGCTGATGCTGCCAAAGCCATTGTCGGCAAAGAAAGATGGCGCCAGGCTCATGCCACCAGCGGTGTCCACATCTCCAATGGTCAGGCTGGTCATGCCCGAAATGGACAGCTGACCACCGCTGCTGAAGTCAAACCCGCGCAGGCGCCCATTGAGCGCCACGTCGCCGCGCGATGTCTGGCCGATGAGCTCAGGCACCACCGTGTTGGCCGTCAGGCTGATGCTGCCGGCCGCACCCTTCAACGCGACGCCCTGGGTGTTGCGCCAAACACCGGCTGACACATCGATCAGGCTGCCCGCACGAGCCTCCACCCCATGCGCCGCCGAAAGGCTGACTGCCCCCCCATTGACAGACAGGCCGCTGTTGCCCACCGCGCCGAATTCGTCAACCAAGCGGCCGGCCACATTGATGACCGAGGCTCCACCCAAGGTGATGTCACCTTGGCGGCTGAGGATGCTGACCTTGCCACCGTCCGCGCGCAAGACGCCACCAAAGTAAATGCTTTCATCGGCAGTCAGCTTCAAGCTGACTGGCTGGTCGTCGCTGGCCACAGTGCTGTCCACACCGCCGCTGCTCATGCCCAGGTAGCTGCCGTCCTGCACCTCAATGTGTTTGGCCAACAGGCTGAGTTGGCCCAGATGCGCATTGCTCAAACCTTGAGCAGAAAGTACCGTATTGGTGGGCAACGCATCGAACAAGGCGTTGTAGTCACTGCTGCCAATTTCGAGCGGCGTCACCGTCCCATCTTCGTTTGTCTTGGTCAGCTTCAGCGACACGCCGTGGCTCGGCGCCACTGCCAGCGAAGCAATGTAGTTGCTGGGCAGGTCACCGTACGTCTGGCCCACGGTCAAAGCGCCGGCCATCGGGCGCAACTGGCTTTCAAGATGAGGGCTCGTCGTCAACACGCTGGGGCGCGCGAGCTTCGGACCGCTGCGGTCACCACTGTAGGCACCTGCGACCCGTGAGGCCCGCTGCTTCTCACCCACGACCACATCGCCATCGAACCCTGAGAGGCCAACCACCGTTTTGCCGGCACCCGCAACCAGGGCCGAACCACCGTCATAGCCCTGTGTGTAGGCGCTGGTCGGGCGCGAGCCCACGGTGCTGCTCAAAAGCTCGTCATAGCGCACCCCTGCCGAAGCCTGGTCCAGCGTGACAAGTCGGCTGCCCTTGCGCAGCACCGAGGTCTGGATCACGGCCGACGACACGTTGGCGCTGCCACCACCGAATTTGACGCTGGCGCCGTCCGCGACAGCCACGGCCCCCATGCCTTCCAGGCGCAAGTTGCCGCCCGTGGTCGACAACTCTTGAACACTGCGCTGAAGGCTGTTGTAGAAGCCTTGCACGTTGGCAATGCTGATCGGATCGTTGGCGTCAAAGCTCACGCGCTGACGATAAAGAACGCCATTGCGCTGCACTGGCGAATTGGCCAACTCAATCTTGAACAGCTGATTGGACAATTGATTGCGCAACCCATCCAGCGACACATTGCGCACACCCGACACGTCCAGCGTGGCGCCAGACTCCACCAACAGGTGGCTGGTGTCCGCGGCGACGTCGCTGCCACCGAACCCGTTCGCCAGGTTGCCATTGGGTAACACCGCGCTCTCGGCAGCCCGCAGGTTGATGTCCCCCGACTGTGCGCTGATGGTTGCACCACCGCGGACACGGATGTCTCGGCCCTGCACGTCAATGAGGGAGCGGTAGAAGGACTCTGATGCTGTCTGCGTACCACCCGCGGTGTCTGGCTTGACCTCGGTGACACTGCCGGCGCCAAACTCGACATCGCCCAGGGCGCCAGACGCGATGATGTTGTCCGTCGACTTGGTCAGGGGATTGATGGCCGTTCCATCGCGCTTGCTCGCGCCTGCATGGATGTAGATGGCCCCGTTTTGCCCCTTGACCGCCGTGGTGGCGGTCAGTACACCGTTCTGACGGATGCTCATGCCCACCAGGTTGATGCGACCCTTTTCTGCCACCACGGCATTGACGCGCTCGGTCAGACCTGCAGTGCTGCTGCCTGCTGGCACGTCCACCGTGTCGCCTGCAGCGTTCACGTAGTAGCTGCCCTTGACGGCATTTTCAACCGTGTTCGTGCCTTCAGGCAACGACGTGCCATCGGTGGACTTGAAAGCGTCCACTGCCACCATGAGGCCACGCTGGGTCGCATCGGTGCTGGCCATCAGGTACACCTTCTGACCTGCTGCCAGGATGGTCTGCCCCCCCGGGGTTTCGATGCGACCTTCGTTGTAAACCTTGGGGGCGAACAGCATGACCTGACCACCGGCCAAGGCGCGGATTTCCGCACCACGCTCCACCACGATGCTGCCTTTGGAGGTGTCTGCATCGCTGCCAAACACAGCACTGCCATCGGCGATCTTGTCGATGCCCTTTTTCAGGGTTTCCTGGCTGAGCGACAAAGCCGTGGCCACGAAGCGCTGGGTCTCGATACGCGCCGACGGCCCGAAAATCACCCCGTTGGTGTTCTCCAGGATGACATGGCCGTTGGCCGTGATCTTGCCCAGAATGATGGAAGGATTGGCGTCCCAGATCTTGTTGTAGGCAACCGAGGTGCTGTCCGGCTGGTTGTAGCGCACGGCGTAGCCGCGGCCCAGGTTGTAGGTGTCCCAGTTGATGGTGACGAGTTTGTCTTGCTGGTCCACCGACAAACCATCGGTGGTGTAGGTCAAGGTGAACTTGCCAGCATCGCCGCCGCTGAACTGACCCGAGCGGAAAGGCAAGTTGGCGTTCAATGCAGCGCCAGTGCCGTCCCGAACGATGGTGCGGTTGGCCCAGGCGTCCACGCTGCGTGTGACATTGCCCGCGATGGTCCGCGCATCGGCTGCGCCCGACCAGCCCAGCGTGACGGCCAGGGCGCTGATGGCCACCGACACGGCACGGGTCTGTCCGCCTGCGGCCTTGCCGCAACCGCGCACGTGCTCGGCTGCGGGGACGCGCATGCCGCGCTTGCGATCAAACACCAGACGATGGACACGCTTGTTCATGGCAACTTCTCCAACTCAATCTCTAACGGGCCAAACTCAAACCGAACTCAGAAAGACTGTCTGAGGCTGGCAAGCAAACGGGGGCTGCGGCGGGTGGCAATCTGGTACTTGCCATCGTTGTCCGCACGCTGGGTCTCGAAAATGGGCTGCGCCACATCCAGCGACAACAGCAAGCCCTTGCCGTTCTCCAGACGCCAACCCAGGCCAAAACTCGCCAGGTTGGCGCGACGCAGCTGGCCATCCAGCGGGTCGATCAGGGCCACAAAGCCGCGGTCATAAAACGCCAGGCCCAGGGACTTCCAGCCCGACAGGTCGAACAGCGGCGGGCTGGAGACTTCGGCACGCGCCGTCCAACCCCAATCGCCAGACTGCTCGTAGTCGTAATAGCCACGCACGGTGTCCTTGCCACCCAAGGTGTACTGCTCACCGGCAGCCAGCGGACCTGAAGCCTGCTGGGTTTCGGCGTTGAGGTTCAAGCGCCAGCCATTGGCAAAAGGCTGCTTGAAGTCCACGCCGATGCGCCAGGCGAGGAAGTCGGGAGAGGCACCACTGCGCTTGCAGGCGAACTGGTCGAGGGTGCGGCCATCACAGTTGACCTGACGGCCTGACAACGCATGGTTGGACGTGTTGGCCGAGGTGTTGAAGCCGAACTGGCTGCCGTCCTTGCCCGTCCAGTTCAGGTTGTAGCCCAAGCCCACCACCGCATAGCGCAGCGGCGGCTTGGCGGTGTTGATGGTTTCGTTCAGGTTGGTCTGGTCGTCGTTGTGCTTGTAGTCAAAGCTCGCGAACACACCCTGGCGCACAGGCCACTGGCGCGCGGGCAGATCACGCTGCCAACGCAGGCCGTACTGGTTGCCTCGGGTGACGGTGCTGCCGCCGTCACCCGTGACGATGGGGGTGTTGCTGCGACTGCGGGTGAAGCTGAACGTGAGGTCGTCACGCTGGCTCAACGGCAGGCTGTAGAGCAAGCTCAAGGTGTTGCCGTCGTTGGGGCGCCAGGGCGCGTACTGCCAGCTCAAGCCAATGCGGTGCCCCAACTGGAACAGGTTGCCATAACTGGCCGACGCACTGACGCGGCCCTTGGACGTGTTGTAGCTCTGGCGGTTGTTCAGCTCGATGGAAGCCTGAACAGGAGCGGTGTCCTGCACCTTGAGATCGACCGCAATGGCATCGGCTTCGTTGCCAGGGTTGATGAGCGGGGTGACCTGCATGTCGCCCGACTGCACGGCAGCCAGCTCTTGCTGGACTTGGGGGAAATAGGGAACCTGGCCCGGCTGCAGGCTAGGCACTTGGCTTCTCACCTTGCTGGGCAGGTGGTATTCGGCGCCCGTGACACTGAGCTTTTCGACCTTGGCTTCGGTGACGTCCAGGCGCACCTCGCCGGTGTCCACGCGCTGGTTGGGCAGGCTGACCACGACGGACAGGTAGCCGGCGTCCTGGTAGGCCTTTTCCAGGGCCTCGCGGGCGGCATCCATGTCCTTGAACGAGCGGCCAGGGCCCATGTAGGGCTGCAAAATGGTCTCGACCAGGGCCTGTGGCAGCAAGGTGTTGCCTTCCACGGCGAACTCCATGACGTCGAACGTCACGACCGCAGGTGCGGACTTGGTTGCCGACGCCGTTTGGCTCATGGCGCTCGGGGCGCTCAGGGCAGCTGCACAACACGCCACCAGGGCACAGACCAGTTTTTTCATTTCGCTTCAAACACAAAAGCGCAGTCCCCTGACGGGGACTGCACGAAACTTCCGATGCGTTTCGAAGCCCTCGGCCCGAGGGCCAGGGGCTTCGCCTTCAACTGGATTTAGTTGGAGGAGTAGGCGTTCACCGAGTTACCACCGCGGGTGAAGTTCGACTCGGGGGTGGCCGAGTTGACGTTCAGGAACACGCCAGGGGTGCCAGCGCCCGACTTCACGCCAGCGTTGATCAGGTTCAGCACGTTGGTGCCCACGGTGCTGGAACCAGCGTCGAACACCACGCTTTCGAACACGTAGTCGTAGATGCCCTTGATGGCGTTGGCGGTTTGCGAGTCACCGGCCACACCAGCGGTGGTGGAAGCGCCGTTCAGCTTGACCAGCTTGTAGGTGTCCGAGCTGCCGATGGGGTTGTTCTCAGACGACAGCAGGCCGATGGCGAAGGTGCCAGCGGGGATGGGCTGGGCGGGGGTGCCCACGGCTTGCTTGTTCAGGCACTTCTTCAGGTCGCCCGTGCCGCTGTTCAGCAGAACGGTCAGGGTGCCGGTGGCGCCAACGCCAGCAGCGGTGTTGTCGATCAGCAGGCTGCCGCCGTTGACCACGGTGGCGGCGCCAGCAGGTGCCGAACCGGTGATGTACGAAGGCTCATGGATGGAACCGAAACCGCTCAAAGCGCCGGTGCCCAGGACAGCTTGCAGGAAATAGACTTCAGCGCCCATCTGCGTGCCCGAGGTGGCGGGGCGACGGCAGTAGGTCAGGTTGGATTCCGTGGTGGTGGGCACCAGGAACTTGGCGCCCTTGTTCTTGGCGTCGTTGAAATCGGCGTTGTTGATGATGGCGTTGACTTGCGCGCGGCCCACGGTGGGCTGGCAAGCGGCGGTGGCGTCACCAGCGGCGCAGGTGGAGGGCACCAGGTTGCCGCCAGCGGCGGTTTGCTGGTAGGCCTGCAGGGCGTTGTACAGGGCAGACGACACGCCCACGGCGAAGGCCTGGCTGAAGGTGGCGGGCTGGATGTTGGCGGCGTAGTCGCCAGTGATCACGCCCTGGGCCTGGAAGATCTGGGGTTCGATGTCCATGAAGCCGCCGACCGACTTGCCAGAGGTCAGGGCAGCGTTGGAGGCGCACAGGTTCAGCTTGTTGCCCGTGGTGCCCAGGAAGCCGGTCATCACGCCGGTGGGGTTGGTGGCGGTG
>CAIQIL010000092.1 GCA_903871865.1 uncultured Burkholderiales bacterium | reverse complement strand
GAGCGCTGCGGCGCAGCCCGAGCTGATCTGCGGCGATGCACTGATCACGTGCAGTTGCGCGCAGCGATGCGCATCGCGCTGCCACGCCTGCCACCACTGGAGGAAGCGTCGACCGCCGTCAAAGGCGCTGTCGAGGATGACGAAGCGTTGTCGCTCGCGCCACAGCGCGGGCAATCGGCGGTCGAACGCCGCCGTTGAATCCATTTGTGCGGAAAAGTCGGCCGGCGGGAGCTTCACACCGGCCGATCCGGCTTACACGCGCTTGCGGTACTCGTGCGTGCGGGTGTCGATTTCGACCTTGTCGCCCGTTTGCACGAACAGCGGCACCGAGATCTCGAAGCCGGTGGACAGCTTGGCGTTCTTCAGGACCTTGCCCGAGGTGTCACCCTTGACGGCGGGTTCGGTCTCGACGATCTCGCGCACCAGGCTGGTGGGCAGTTCGACCGAGATGGCCTTGCCGTCGTAGAACACCACTTCGACCGGCATCGCGTCTTCCAGGTACTGGAGGGCGTCGCCCATGTTCTCGCTCTCGACTTCGAACTGGTTGTATTCGGCGTCCATGAAGGCGTACATCGGGTCGGCGAAGTAGGAGTAGGTGCACTCCTTCTTGTCGAGGATGATCTGGTCCATCTTGTCGTCGGCCTTGAAGACGGTTTCCTGACCGAAGCCGCTCAGCAGGCTCTTCATCTTGATGCGGACCGTGGCGGCGCCGCGGCCACCGCGGCTGTATTCGGTCTTCAGGACGACCATCGGGTCCTTGCCCTGCATGATCACGTTGCCAGCGCGGATTTCTTGTGCGGTTTTCATGGTGGATTCCCGATGAAGTGTGTCTGAATCGGTCAGATGCTGAAAAGGGGGCTTCTGGGGCAGCCGTGATCAAGGACGAACAAGCTGCGCGAAGCAAAGCCTCGGATTTTACCCTGAGCCGGCGACGAAATGCGTCAATTGCGTGACCAGGTCGGTTTGTGCCAGCCATGCCGCTCGCGCATCCCGGCTTGCCTGGGCCCAGGCACCGTTGGCGTTGCGCCAATCCGCCAGGCGAGGGCAGGGTGGGGGCGTTGTGCCAAGCTCAGGCGGGATCTGGTTGAAGTGCCGCCAGCAGCGCTGCACCTCGTCGCGCAGTGCGGCCGGCCAGCCGTGCATCCAGCGTGCCATGAAGGCGTCCAGCTTGTCGGCGTGCACCCCATCGTCTTGCGGGTAGATGTGCCAGACGTGCGGGCGCCCCGCCCACAGCGCGCGCACGGCCGAATCCTCGCCCCGCACGATGTTGAGGTGGCAGGCCCACAGCAGGAGGTCGAACTCCGTCTGGGGTAGCGCTGGCAAGGGGTGCAAGGCGAGGGCCTGCGGCGCCGCGTGGCGGCCTTGTGCGGCCCAGGCCTGCGCCAGCGACGTGGCATGGCCGGGCGTCAGCAGCACACGGGTGATGCCCGCGGTGGATATGGCTGTGTCTGTGTCTGCAGTGGCATCGCAGGCCGTCTGAAGGGCCTCGGCCTGCAGTGCGTCCAGCCAATCGCCCAGCGGCGCGCCGGCGTAGCAAAACACCGACACCAGCCGGTCGGCCTCCGAGGCGGGCACGCCCAGGCCGCGCAACCAGGGCAGGCGCTGGTGTGCCAGGAAGTCGGCCTGCCGGGCCATCAGGCCGGGCTCGCGCAGCAGGCCGCCCGTCGCGGGCGTGAAGCCGGGGTAGAAAAAGCGCTTGCGCAGGCCGGCAGCGGGGCCACTGAACACGGGCGAGGCCAGGCCGTGGCTGCGCTCCACGTAATCTTCGGCGCTGAGGTATTCGAGGTTGACCCAGGCCGGTGGCTTCGGGCGCTGCATGCGGGCCAGGAAGGCGTCGGGCGGGTTGCAGCCGAAGGCCTCGATGACGACATCGCCGGAGGTGATGGCCGCCGCAGTCTCTGGGCTCTCGGCCTCGGCCCAGGCCCGGACCTCGACACCCCGTGCGCCTTGCGGCGCCATCCAGGCCAGCGCCGAGGCGTCGTCCACCCAGAGCCGAGCGGTGTGTCCGCGCGCGGACAGGTCGGCGCACAGGCGCCAGCACACCCCGATGTCGCCAAAGTTGTCGATGACCCGACAGAACACATCCCACAGCATGCGGCGGAGTATGGCAAGCCCCGCCGCGGCGCCTGGCGCGCCTGGCGGACAATCGCGCCATGCGCGATCTTCCGAACGACAGCGACGCCGCGGGCGCCACGGCCACCTCCGAGCGCGAGCAGACCTGGCAACGCCTGCTGGCCGAGGTC
>CAIQIL010000091.1 GCA_903871865.1 uncultured Burkholderiales bacterium | reverse complement strand
TAGTGCGTCTACCAATTCCGCCACCTGGGCAGGTACTTGTTTGCTTCCACCGACACCAAAGATTGTTTGTTCAACAAATTTGTTGTCTGCATCAGCGAAGACATAAATTCTAGCATCAAAATTCAGTACATGACAACACCCACCCCCACTTTTGTGAATCTGATGAGCGAAGTCACCGGCACGGTGCAAGGCCACCGAGATGGCCACGGCTTCGTTCTGGCGGAGGAGGGCGACGCCAGCATCTACCTGCCGCCGCAGGAAATGCGCGCCGTGATGCACCGTGACCGCGTCAAGGTGCGCGTCGTTCGTTTCGATCGCAAAGGGCGCCCCGAGGGCCTGGTGCTGGAGATCGTCGAGCGGCGCAAGACGCCCATCATCGGCCGGCTGCTGCACGAGGGCGGTGCCTGGCTGGTGGCGCCGGAGGACCGCCGTTTCGGGCAAGACATCCTCATCCCGGCCAAGGCCACGGCGGGTGCCGAGCCCGGCCAGGTGGTGTCGGTCGAGCTGACCGAAGCCCCGTCGCTGACCGCGCAACCCATCGGCAAGGTCGTGGAAGTGCTGGGCGGCATCGACGACCCGGGCATGGAGATCGAGATCGCCGTGCGCAAGTACGAGGTGCCGCACCGTTTCCACGACGACGTGCTGGCGCAGGCCGCCAAGCTGCCGGAGAAGGTGCGCGCCACGGACAAGAAGGGCCGCATCGACCTGACCGATGTGCCGCTCGTCACCATCGATGGCGAAGATGCCCGCGACTTCGATGATGCGGTGTATTGCCAGCCCGACACCATCGGGCGCAGCAAGGCGCCGAATGCCTGGCGCCTGATCGTGGCCATTGCCGACGTGAGTCATTACGTCAAGCCTGCCGAGCCGCTGGACAGCGATGCCTACGAGCGCGCCACCTCGGTGTACTTCCCGCGCCGCGTCATCCCGATGCTGCCGGAGAAGCTCTCCAACGGCCTGTGCTCGCTCAACCCCGAGGTCGAGCGTCTGTCCATGGTGTGCGACATGTTGGTCACGGCCGAAGGTGAATTGCACGCTTACCAGTTCTATCCTGCGGTCATCAATTCGCACGCGCGCCTGACCTACACCGAGGTTGCGGCCGTCCTGGGCAACACACGCGGTCCGGAGGCGCAGCGCCGAGCCGAACTCGTGCCCCACCTGCTGCACCTGCACGAGGTCTACCGTGCGCTGCTGAAGGCCCGCGCCACCCGCGGCGCCGTGGACTTCGAAACCACCGAAACGCAGATCGTGTGCGATGATAACGGGCGCATTGCCAAGATCGTGCCGCGTGTGCGCACCGATGCGCACCGCCTGATCGAGGAGTGCATGCTGGCGGCCAATGTGTGCTCGGCCGATTTCATCATGCGCGCCAAGCACCCGTCGCTGTACCGCGTGCACGAAGGTCCGACGCCTGAGAAGCGCAGCCTGCTGAAAAATTACCTGAAGGCGCTGGGCCTGGGCCTGAGCATCGGCGACGAGCCCAAGCCGGGCGATTTCCAGGCCATCGCGCAAGCCACCAAAGACCGCCCGGACGCGATGCAGATCCACACCATGCTGCTGCGTTCGATGCAGCAGGCGATCTACACGCCGGCCAACAGCGGGCACTTCGGCCTGGCTTACGAGGCTTACACCCACTTCACCAGCCCGATCCGCCGTTACCCCGACTTGCTGGTGCACCGCGTCATCAAGTCGCTGTTGGGCAGTGGCCGATACGGCCTGGTGCTGCCGGCGAACGTCGTGTCCTCGGTGAGCAACTTCAAGCGCAAGCCGGGTGGCAAGGGCATGCCGCAAAAAGGGCTGCCCGCTGCGCCAGTGAAAACGTCGGCACGCATCAAGCTGCCGCCGGCCGAGTTGGCGGCCTGGGAGACGGCGGGCATCCATTGCAGCGCCAACGAGCGCCGTGCGGACGAGGCATCCCGCGATGTCGAAGCCTGGTTGAAGTGCATGTTCATGCGCGAGCGCCTGGGCGAGGAGTACGGCGGCACGGTGAGTGCGGCCACCTCCTTCGGCTTGTTCGTGCAGCTCGATGGTTTGTACGTCGAGGGCCTCATCCACATCACCGAGCTGGGCGGCGAGTACTACCGGTTTGACGAGGCCCGCCAGGAGTTGCGCGGCGAGCGCAGCGGCGTGCGTTACGGCGTGGGCACCCGCGTCCGTGTGCAGGTCAGCCGCGTGGACTTGGACTCTCGCAAGATCGATTTCCGCATGGTGCGCGAAGGTGCCGAGCCGCGCCAGCCGTCCGCGGCTGGAACGCGCCGCAAGGGGCGCACGGCCGATGCCGGTGTCGAGGTGTCGGCGCAGGAAGAACTGGCCGAGATCCGCGAACTGGACCGCGAGGTCAAGCGCGGTGGCAAGGCGGCCAAGGGCGGTGGTGGCAAGCCGGCCTCCAAGGGGCGTGATCGCGTGTCTGTGGCGGCCACCGTGGCAGGTGCGCGAGGGGGCAAGGCGGCCAGCAAGAAGGCGGCAGGGCGGTCGCGCACCAGCGGCAAGCGCTGAACTGGCCGGGTGGGGTGCGGTGCACCTCGCCTCGTGTCAAGGGTTTGTCTGGGGTTCGAATTCCATGCTAGAATCCCAGAGTTTTCCTGGTTTTGCCAGGGAACAACGATGTGG
>CAIQIL010000090.1 GCA_903871865.1 uncultured Burkholderiales bacterium | reverse complement strand
GGCTCACCTGACGGGAAGCCCCTGCTGCAGCCCCCTGCGACGCGCCACCCGTGACCCCACCCTTGAACCGACCTCGCCAGACCTCGCCCGCCCGGGTGCAGCCCTCCGCCCCCCCCGCTGGCGCCCGCCAGGCAGGTGCCAGGGTGCGCTCGCGCCTGTCGGCACCGCTGGCCTCCGGCTGGACGCCCGTGGCCCTGGCCTGCGCCTGGGCCGTGGCCCAAGCCGGCTGGCACAGCGCCGACGCCCAGGCGCTGACCGAGGCTGGCGCAGCAGCACAAGCCACCACAGCGGCCACGGCTGCTGCAGCGTCGCCGGCCAATGCAGACAGCGCCGCAGCGGCGGCCAGCGCGCCGTCCACGCCGGCATCGCGCATGAGCTTTTCGCTGCCCGCGCCGCGCATGAACCGGCGCGACGGCAAGCTGCCGCTGTTCTTCGAGGCCGACGCGATGGACGGCACCTCGGGCGAGCGCACCCACGCCTTCGGCTCGGTGCGCCTGCGCCAGGGCGAGATGCGCGTGCGCGCCAACGACCTCGTCCACACCCAGGCCGACAACACGGCCCGTGCCAGCGGCAATGTGCGCATCGTGAGCAACGGCAACCTGTTCACCGGCCCGGAGCTGACGCTGCGGCTCGACACGCTGGAAGGCAACTTCATCCGCCCGCATTTCTGGTTCGCCCGCACGCAGGCCGGCGGCCAGGCCGAGCTGGTGGAGTTCCTGGGTGAAAACCGCCTGCGCGCCCACCGCACCAGCTACTCCAGCTGCACGCCGGACGACGAGCCCGATGGCACGCCCGGCCGCCCCGACTGGGAGCTGCAGACCAGCCAGGTGGACCTGGACTTCGACAAAAGCGAGGGCGAGGCCAAGAACGCGGTGATCCGCTTCATGGGCGTGCCCCTGCTGGCCGCGCCATCGCTGACCTTCCCGCTGGACAACCAGCGCAAGTCCGGTTTCCTGCCGCCCAGCTTCTACTTTGACAGCGCCAGCGGCTTCGAGCTGTCCGCGCCCTACTACTGGAACATCGCGCCCAACCGCGACGCGACCATCGCGCCCACCCTGTCAGCCCGCCGCGGCGTCGGTGCCGACCTCGAATTCCGCTACATGGAGGCGCAAGACACTGGCAAGCTGCGCGTCTTTGGCCTGCCCGAAGACAAGCTGCGCGGTGGCACGCGCGGCCTGATCGACTTCATGCACAAGGGCAGCCTGGGCAAGACGGACGCCCTCGCCCAGACCACCTACGACATCAAGCTGCTGCGCGCCTCGGACGACGATTTCTGGAAGGACTTCTCCCACATCCAGTTCTCGACCACGCCGCGCCTGTACGACAGCCACGCCAACGTCGAGACCACGCTCAACCAGCGCTACTGGGGCCTGGGCAACAGCCAGACGACCTTCTACGGCAGCGTGCAGTCCTGGCAGACGCTGCGCGACCTCGACCCCAAATCCGACCCGACGCAAAGCAGCATCGACACGCCCTACCGGCGCGAACCCCAGCTGGGCTTTCGCAGCCGCAGCGTGAACGACGGCGGTGTCGTCTTCGGCCTGCAAGGCGAGTTCAACCGCTTCGGCAACGCGGACCCGACCAAGGTGGTGGGCAACCGCGTCAACGCCAACGCCATCGTCGAGCGGCCCTTCACGCTGGGCGGCCTCAACGTGCTGCCACGCGCCACGCTGCGCTCCGTCAGCTACGACCTGGACAAAGTCGCCGAGGGCAACCGCCGCAGCGCCACCACCGTCACGCCGACCTTCAGCCTGGACAGCGGCTTCTCCATGGAGCGCTCGACCCGCTTCTTCGGCCGCGACCTGGTCCAGACGCTGGAGCCGCGCGTGCTCTACGTCTACACGCCCTACCACCGCCAGAGCGACCTGCCGCTGTTCGACAGCGCCCCGCGCGACTTCAACCAGTACGCCGTCTACACCGACAACGCCTACACCGGCGGCGACCGCATCTCCGACGCCAACCAGGTGACGGTGGGCGTGCAGTCCCGCCTGCTGGACAGCAAGACGGGCGCCGAAGCCCTGCGCCTGGGCATCGCGCAAAAGGTGCTGCTGGCCGACCAGCGCATCAACCCCTTGAGCAGCCAGCCCGTGACGCAGCGCCTGTCCGACCTGCTGCTGCAGGCCTCGACCTCGGTGATCCCGAACTGGTCGGTGGACAGCACCGTGCAGTACAGCGCACAGAACCACCAGACCGAGCAAGGCGCCATGACGGTGCGCTACTACCCAGGCACTTGGCGCACGGTCAGTGCCACCTACCGCTACACGCGTGCCGCGTCAGAGCAGGTGGAAATCGGCTGGCAGTGGCCCTTCGCTGGCCGCACACCGCCCCTGGAGCAGGTGATGACGCAAGCCACCTCGCCCGACCTGCTCGACCTCAACCCCCGCCGCCCCACCCCGGGCGGGGCCTGCGGCGGCACCTGGTACACCGTGGGCCGCATGACCCACAGCATGCGCGACAAGCGCGTCATCAACTCCCTGGTGGGCGTGGAGTACGACGCCGGCTGCTGGATCGGCCGCGTCGTCACCGAACGCGTCGCGCTGGGCTCCAGCAAGGCCAACACCCGCGTGATGTTCCAGTTGGAGCTGCTGGGCCTGTCCCAGCTCGCACTCGGCGCCAACCCGCTGCGCGTGCTCAAGCAAAATGTGCCCGGCTACCGCCTGCTGCGCGACGAGGGCAAGCCCCTGGCCCAGCCCGGCAACACCACCCCTTACAGCGATGAATGAGCGAGCACCCCTGATGTCCAGCGCCCCCTTTGCAGATGTTCGTGCCCACAGGAGCCTGTCTCGCGCCCTGGCGCTGTGCCTGGCCGCAGCCGCGGTGGTCGCGGTGGCGACGCCCGCATCGGCCCAGCTGCGCCGCAACGACGGCCCCTCGCTGACGCCCCGCATTCCCGGTGACCGCGCCCTCAGCAAGGAGCTCAAGATCGCCGGCGTGCAGACCACGTCCGACTACATCGTCGCGGTGGTCAACCAGGAGCCCATCACCCACACCGAGGTGGACAAGCGCGTCAGCCGCATCCAGGAATCCAGCGCGCCGGGCACCCGCCTGCCCGCCTTCGAAGAGCTGCGCCGCCAGGTGCTGGACGCCCTCATCGACGAGAAGGTGCAGGTCTCCTACGCCCGCATCGTCGGCATGAACGTGAGCGACGCCGAACTGGACCAGGCCATCGAGAACATCGCGGCACAGAACCAGCTCACGCTCAACGAGCTGCGCCAGCGCATGGCCACCGATGGCCTCGACTACGACCGCTACCGCGGCAGCCTGCGCGAGCAGATCCTGCTGCAGCGCCTGCGTGAACGCGAAGTCACGGCGCGCATCCCCTTGAGCGAGGACGAGGTCACGGCTTTCCTGGCCACCGACCCGGCTGCGCAAACCGAAACCGCGCTGAACCTGGCGCACATCCTGATCGCCGTGCCCGAGCGCGCCACCCAGGCGCAACTGGCGCAGTTGCAAGCCAAGGCCGAAGACCTGCAGCGCCGCGTGGCCGCAGGCGAGAACTTCGCACAGCTGGCCAAGCAGTACTCGGACGACACCAACACCCGCAACGATGCCGGCGCCTTCGGCATGCGCGAAGTCAGCCGGCTGCCGGAACTCTTCGTCAACGCGGTGCAAGGCCTGAAGGTCGGGCAAGTGACGCCGGTGGTGCGCTCCAACGCGGGCTTCCACATCGTCAAGCTGCTCGAGCGCGAAAGCACGGCACAAGCCACCTACACGCAACAACGCGCCCGCCACATCTTGCTTCGCAGCACGCCACAGGTGGACACCGCCACCCTGGTCAACCGCATGAACGACATCCGCAAGCAGATCGTCGGCGGCCAGACCAGCTTCGCGCAGATGGCACGCCAGTACTCGGAAGATGGCAGCGGCGCCAAGGGCGGCGACCTGGGCTGGACCTCGCCCGGCCAGTTCGTGCCCGAGTTCGAAAAGGCCCTGGTCGGGCTGCAACCGGGTCAGATTTCCGAGCCCGTCGTCAGCCGCTATGGCGTGCACCTCATCCAGCTCATCGAGCGCCGCGAGGCCCAGCTGAGCGACGCCCAGCGCCGCGAAGCCGCCCGCAGCGTCCTGCGCGAGCGCAAGTTCGAGGCCGCCTACGAAGAATGGGCCCGCGAGTTGCGCGCCGCCGCCTACGTGGAAGTGCGCGATGCACCCTGAGCGCGGCGGCAAGCGCCCCGGTTCCGGTGGCCACGGTGGC
>CAIQIL010000089.1 GCA_903871865.1 uncultured Burkholderiales bacterium | reverse complement strand
GGGACACCACGACATAGGGCAGGACCGAGCCGAGGCGGTAGCCGCCCAACAAATACCAGCCGGTGGTGTCAGCCACCGCGCCCTTGTCGATGCGACGCCAGGTGTACTCGGTGGCCAGCACGATGTTGTCGCGGTCCATCGATGCGCCCAGACCGGTGAAGGTCGCCTTCTGGCCGGTGGTGGTCACGTCATTGAGCATCTGGGTGGCCAGGGCTTGCGGGCCAGCGCCCAAACCACCGGCCAGCACGCCCGACAGGCCGCTGCGCAAGGTGCCCAGCGACGAGGTTTCCACGCTCAACTTGCTTTGGCTGTGGCCGAAGCGCAGGGTGTAGCCGCCATCGAATTCGGCTTGGAAGTTCAAGCCCAGCTGGTTGCGCAGCTTGACCATGACCGGGTCCAGTTCATTGCCACCGTTGCGCAGGGCGGATGCGTATTTGGCCTTGGTCTGGCCACCCCACAGGGTGCTGGTCAGGGTCGCACTGCCCACGGTGGTCTGGTAGCTGGCGTCGCCGCCGTCGGTGAAGCTCACGGGCACCTGGCCGTAGACGTCCAGCGGGGGACGCACGGTGGTGTTGGCGTAGCCGACGTCACGGAAGTCCGAGACCATGAAGAACGGTGCGCCAATGCGCCCCACGCGCACCGCCACCGCCGGGGAGGCCTGCCACTTGGCGAAGGCCCATTCGAACTCGGGCGTGTACTCGCCGGTGGCCCGGTACTTGGTCAACAGCTGGGCTGTGGCCGACAGGGTGTCGGTGAACTTGTAGGTGCCTTGCAGGCCCAGCTTGGTGTCCGGATCGAAGCTGGCCGAGCGGTCGGCACCCCCCCCCTGACCGGGATAGTTGAAGTAGGCCTCGTCGTTGTTCGTCCGGGACACGCCAACGGTGCCGAAACCGGACAGGCGCAGCTTGCCATCGGCGAAGGTGTACTCGGCCTGGGCGCTCATGCAGACGACCATGGCAGCTGCGGCCAGGGGCAGACACCGAAGGTTCTTTGGGGACATGGATGGGACTCCTCAAGGGGTTGGGATCGATGCCTCGGCGCCCTGGCCTCGGTCGAGGAAACCCATGAGCGTCGCGGGCCCTTTGCGCGATGCGACAAAGGGTGGCCTAAGACTATCGGCCGATGGCCCGGGAAGTTGTCCGAAAAAGCGCCCAAATGCTGCGCAATTGTTCACACAAGCGCGCAACACATCTTCACAGCACCCTCAATTTTGAATACAGATCAAGATCTGGCCGCCTGGATGGCCAAAGCCAGGCGCGCCGACATCTCGCTGTGCAGCCGCTCGGTCAGCATGCGGCGGTCGGCGTGTGCCACGGTTTCGGCGGGCAGGATCTGCACCGACACCGTCAGGTCCTTGGCGCTGGCCACCATCCAGAGCGACGCCAGCAGGCCCGTGTCGCCGATGTAGGCCGCCGAGGGGCTGACGGCATGCCGGGCATCGCGGTAGCTCAGCACCACCGGCTGGATGGGCGCGGGCGCGTCGATGGCCGACTGCACGAGGTTGGCGTGGAAATGCATGAGCTCGTGGCCCGCCCCCGTGGTGCCTTCGGGGAAGACGGCCACGCTCTGGCCATCGCGCAGGGCTTGCGCCATCAGGCCCAGCACGCGCATGGCGTCGCGGCGGCGCTCACGCACCAGGTAGAGCGTGCCCGCGGCCGTCACCAGGCGGCCAATGACCGGCCACTGCCCGACCTCGGCCTTGGAGACGAAGCGCGAGGGCATGACCGAGTTGATGACGATGATGTCCAGCCAGGAGATGTGGTTGGACACCACCAGGCGCGACCCCGCATGGGGCTTGCCCTGGCACTGCACGGTCAGGCCCAGCAGGTTGAGCAGGCGCATCGACCAGGCGATGGTGCGGCGCTCCCGCGTGGCCGCGTCTTGCGCATCCCAGACGGTGTAGACCAGCACCAGCCCGTACAGGATGTGCCCCACGACACGGCTCAGGCGCCAGATGGCGATCGGTGCGCGCCACCAGTTCGTCGCCATCGAGGCGGTGGGCACGGACCCAGGTGCCGCGGCGCTCATGCGGACTCGGTCAGGGCGGCAGACTCGTGGGCCACCTGGCCGGCGACCAGGGTCAAGCGCACGCGGCCCGACAGTTCGACACCGGTGGCATCGAATGCGAAGGGTGTGTGCTTGC
>CAIQIL010000088.1 GCA_903871865.1 uncultured Burkholderiales bacterium | reverse complement strand
GGCCACCTTGACGGGCACGCCCAGGGCATCGCGCACGGCGGGCAGGTCGCGGTGGAAGAGCTGGTCTTGCAGGGCCTTGGTGCCCGTGGAGACGATGACCTTGCCGCCCTCGATCAGCGCGGGCACGAGGTAGGCGGCGGTCTTGCCCACGCCGGTGCCGGCCTCCAGCACCACGGTGCGGGCGTCGCGGATGGCGGCTTGCACGGCCTGCGCCATTTCGATCTGCTCGCGGCGTTCGCAGTAGCCATCGAAGGCGCGGGCCAGCGGGCCGGCGGCGGAGAACAGGTCGTTCAGAGGGTTCGGGTCCATGGGGCCATGCGGCTTCGCTCAAGCCCGACATTGTGGGGCCTGATGGCGCAGGCCGGCTTCGCTCCAATGGGGGGAGGGCGCGGTGTCAGCCGCCCGCGCGGACCACGTTGGCGCGCAAGGCCGATTGCAGCGTCTCCAGGCAGGCCTTCAGGTGTGCCTCCGTGGTGGCGTCGCCCGCACGGCGGCTCGCCGAGGTCAACCAGCGCTGCAACTGCTGACCTTGCTGCCAGACCAGGGCGCGCACGTCGGCGCGGTCGCTGGCAGGCCGCAGCCACATCGCGGCCAGCCGGTTGACGTGCTCGCGCTGCAGGTTGCGTTGGCGCTCGGCGGCTTGTGCATCGCTGCGCTGGGACATGGGTGTCGTCCAGATGGCCCGCACCAGGCGCTCGTGCACCTCCTGCGGCAGCAGCGGATGGGGCTCTCGGTCGGTGGTTTTGTCGCGGTTGTCCAGCAGGCGCTCGGCCAGACCTTCGCTCATCAGCGGGGCCAGCACGCCGCGTTGCAAGGCCAGTTGGAGCTCCGCCACGGACACTTCCAGTCGGCCCGCGCCAGCGGCATCCTGCAGTTCCAGGAAATCAGGCGCCAGACGGCGTTGCAGGCCGGGCGGCAAGCCCAGCGCTTGCGGGGCCAGGTAATGACCGACCAGCCGGTCCAGGGCCTCGCGTTGCGCGCTGGCGGGCAGGGGGGCGATGACATCGCGTCGGCTGCCCGGGGCATCGCGGCGGGTCACCACACCGCCCACTTGGCGCATCAGCACCTGGCCGACGCGGGCCAGTTCGCGCAGGCCATATCCCACGGCGCGGCGCGGCAGGTTGGCGTCGTCGCGCGGGGCGGGCACGCGGCGGTCCAGGCGCTGAAAGAGGTCCTGCACGATGGCGATGCGGCGGTCTGCGAAGGCCACGGGGTCGCGGCCCAGGTCGAAGGTCAACGCTTGTGGGTCCACGCCCAGCAGGTTGTCTTCGTCGGTGCCGTAGGCCAGTGCCTCGGCCTCTTGCGGGGCAGCGCTGCGCTCGGCGATGGCCAGCAGGGCCTGCTCGGCTTGAGATGCCTCGGCCGGCAGCGCGCTGTAGCCATAGGCAATGGCCCAGAAATCGTACGGGCCCAGGGTGGTCTGGAACGGTGCGCCACCTTGTTCGATGGTCTTGCCCGGTGCCGGCAGGTTCATGGGCGCGTAGTCCATCACCGAGGCGCTGTTGCCGTGGGTGCGGGTCAGCACGGGGTCGTCCAGCTCGGCGGCGGTGCGCCAGCGCGAGGCACGGAAATTGTGCCGCAGGCCCAGCGTGTGCCCGACCTCGTGCATGGTCGTGTCTTTCAAATAGGCCAACACGAAGGCGCGGACCTCGGGGCTGTCAGGGTCCAGTGCGCCTTGTGCGGCCAGCACGTCCAGGCCCAGCGTGAGCTGCTCGGCGGCCGTGTCGGCGTGCAGGCAAAAATCGTCTGCAGCGTGTGCTTGTGCTTGTGCTTGTGCTTG
>CAIQIL010000087.1 GCA_903871865.1 uncultured Burkholderiales bacterium | reverse complement strand
TGCCTTGGCCTGGATGGCGCGATCGGCCGGTGCGAACCTCACTGCCGCCGCCACCGCCCAGCCCTTCGACCTGATTTTCCTGGACCCACCGTTCGACGAAGCGCTCTTCCAGCCCGCCTTGGCAGCGGCCGTGCGCTGCGTGGCGCCCGGCGGCTGGGTTTACGTCGAAGCACCTCACGCCATGGGTGACGACGCCGCCCTGGGCCTGCGCTGCCACCGCCATGGCCACGCCGGTGCGGTGCACTTTCACCTGTTCCAGCGTGTGGATGCAGCCGAGGCCTCACCCCTGCAGCCTGCCTGAGCCGTACACTGGGCACCGGATTGCGCAGTGGATTGCGCATGGCATTGCGCGCATCGGCCCAGCCAGGCCCGTCCCACCTCCCTTGGAGCCTCGCTTGAACACGCCTCCCGTGCTGACCGCGGTCTATCCCGGCACCTTCGACCCCATGACCCTCGGCCACGCCGACCTGATGCGGCGCGCCAGCCAGTTGTTCGGCAAGCTCATCCTGGCCGTGGCGGCCGGGTACCACAAGAAGACCATGTTCTCGCTGGAAGAGCGCCTGGACATGGCCAAGGAGCTGGCCAGCGAGTACCCGAACGTCGAGGTCATCGCCTTCTCGGGCCTGTTGCGCGACTTCGTGGTGAACCATGACGGCAAGGTCGTGGTGCGCGGCCTGCGCGCCGTCAGCGACTTCGAATACGAGTTCCAGATGGCCGGCATGAACCGCCAGCTCATGCCCGATGTCGAGACCGTGTTCCTCACACCGTCCGACCAATACCAGTTTGTTTCGGGCACCTTCGTGCGTGAAATCGCCTCGCTGGGTGGCGATGTGTCCAAGTTCGTGGCCCCCAGCGTGCTCGAACGCCTCAGCGCCCGCGTGGCCCGCCGCGCGGTTTGAGCGCGGTTTTCTGAAGCAGTGCCATGTCCCTGAAGATCACCGACGAATGCATCAACTGCGATGTGTGCGAGCCCGAGTGCCCCAATCAGGCGATCTCGATGGGCGAGACGATCTACGTGATCGATCCCGCCAAGTGCACGGAATGCATGGGCCACTTCGACGAGCCGCAGTGCGTGCAGGTCTGTCCCGTGGAGTGCATCCCGGTGGACCCGCTGCACACCGAGACCCGCGAGCAACTGCTCATCAAGTACGAAGGCCTGCAGGCCCTGGCGCGCACGCAGGTGCGTGAGCGCAACGCGCTGGACGCAGCGCCAGCGGGCGGACTGTCGGTGGTTTGATCAGGCCTTGATCAGGAGGCCGACGACGCGCTGCGCGCAGCCTTGCGGGGTGTCTTGGCCCGGAATTGCCGAGGGTTGTGCGTCAGCGGCTCCGTGGGGGCGCCGCGGCGGTCCACCTCGCGCTGCCCCACCGTCACTGGCTTCACCTTGCCGCTGAGGTCGCTGGGCTTTTGCCGTGCTGCGTGGTCAGCCTGCAAGCGCGCCTGCCAGGCTTGGTCATGCGCCAGGGCCTTGTCTTTGCGCACATTGGCTTGCGCCTGCTGACGCTGTGCGTCGGTGCGCTCGTCCTGCGTGTCCACCAGGCGGCCATTGGCACCGTTGCCACAGGGCTGTTGGCTGTAGCTCACCGCGCCTTGGGCCGATGTGCAGCGGTAGGCTGTCTGGGCGTTTGGCGCGGCAAGGGCGGTCGTCGCTGCGGCTGGGATGAGCAGGAACGCAGCCGCCAGCGCCTTCCAGCCCGCGGGTGCGCGCAAGGGTGGGGTGTGCATGTGAAAGCCTCTCTGTGTTGATTTTGGGTGGGGGAGATCAGGCGGGATCGCTCTTTGGGGCCTCAGCCGACGCTGTCACCGACGTTTCAGGCGCCTTGCGCGGCGGCTTGGGTCGTTGCGGTCCCGCATGCACGGTGGCGGTGGCCTTGGCCATGTCGCCTTGCAGGAAGGCTTCGGTGGCGTCCAGGCACTGGTCGATGCATTTGAAGATGGCTTCGCGCTCGGCCTGTGGCGGTTTGCGCAGCACGAAGGCCGCGACCTCGTGCTTGACGCCCGGGTGGCCGATGCCCAACCTCAGGCGCCAGTAGTCCGGGCTGCCGAGTTGCGCATGGATGTCGCGCAGGCCGTTGTGCCCCGCATGGCCGCCGCCCTTTTTCAGCTTCACCTGGCCTGGCAGCAGGTCGAGCTCGTCGTGGGCCACCAGCACCTCATCGGGGTTGACCTTGAAGAAGCGGGCCAGCGCCGACACCGACTTGCCCGACAGGTTCATGTAGGTCTGGGGTTGCAGCAGCCACACGGGCCCCTGCGGCGTGTTGGCCCGCGCGACCAGGCCGTGGTACGCCCGGTCAGGCTGCAGGAAGACGCCCAGGCGACGCGCCAGGCCATCGATGTACCAAAAGCCGGCGTTGTGGCGCGTGTCTTCGTACTCGGCGCCTGGGTTGCCCAGGCCAACAAACAGTCTGATCATGATGGCGTGGATTATCGGGAGTGGACGCACCAAAAGAAAAGCCCCGCCAAAGCGGGGCTTGACTGCGGACACTGCGGCATGGCCACAGCGCCCATCTGGCAAGAATTACTTCTTGCCCTTCTTGCCCTTGGCGGGTTCGGCGGCGGCCACGGGAGCGGCAATCACCTCTTCCACCGGCTCGACCACGGTGGCCAGCGTCGGGGCCTTGCGGCCGTGCGTCACCACCTTGATGTGGGCGGCCAGGCCCAGGTCTTCCACGCCGAAAGACTGGCCCTTGACGGCCTGGCTCAGGTCCAGCTTCAGGAACTCAGGCAGCTGCTCGGCCAGGCACTCGATTTCCAGTTCGGTGGTGACGTGGTTGATGATGCACTTGTCCAGCTTGACGGCCGGTGCATCAGCCTCGCCCACGAAGTGCACAGGCACCTTCTTGTGGATGCGGGTGGTGGCGTCCACGCGCTGGAAGTCCACGTGCAGCACGATCTGCTTGAACGGGTGCTTCTGGTAGTCGCGCAGCAGGACCTTCTCGACCGTGCCGTCCAGTTCCAT
>CAIQIL010000086.1 GCA_903871865.1 uncultured Burkholderiales bacterium | reverse complement strand
CGATGTCGATCATGGCCAGGCAGAAGCCGCGACCTGAACGGATGCTGCGGTGCTTCTCGTTGTTCAGACGCTCCAGCATGTGGCGGCGGTTGAACAGGCCGGTGAGCTCGTCGTGCGTGGCCAGTTCGCGGATGCGCCCCAGGGCGTCGTTGAGCTCGGCCTGGTGGCACTGCGCCTCGCCACGCAAGCGCGACATCTGCGCGACCAGCAGGCACAGCGTGACCAGCACGAGCAGCAGCACGCAGAAGAACACCCACTGCAGCACGTCGGCAGAGGCGGAGCCGCCTTCCAGCGCGGCCACCCGCCACATCACCGCACCGAACAGCACCGCAGCCAGCAGGCTTTCGCGCGCCAGTTGCGGGAAGGTGGTGGTGGACATGGTGAAGGTCAGGATGGCCACCAGCAGCAAGAGCGCCACCGGGCGGCCGGGCCCACCGATCAGGTAGCCCCAGGCCAGGAAGCCGATGATGACCCAGGTCTGCGGCTCGACCATCGAGGGGTCGGCCAGCCGCTGGTTCAGGCCGCTGCGCATCAGGGCGTAGAACAAGGCCAGGGTCGCCAGGGCCGCGCTGGTGAGGTAGAGGCAGGCCGTGGCATCGATCAGGCCATGCACCACGCCGACGTTCAGGGCCAGGACGCCCGCCAGACAGTTGGCCACGCCGACCATGAAGCGACGCCCCAGGGCTTTTTGCCGAGGGTCGGACGACAGCACCAGGTCGCTCAGCCAGGCAAAGCGCAGCCAGCCGGGCAGCCAGGGCAGGTTCAGTCGCATCAGGCGTGTGGTGGCGATGGTCATCACCGAGGCCACGAGCCCCAGCAACATCAGCAACTGCACGGATTGCAAAGGAGAGTCCATGCCGAGATTGTCCGGGGCCGCGCCGCGCGTGCACAGGGCTTGGGCGCAAGAAGGGGGCACAGCTGGTGCCAATTCCTGCCACAGGGTCACCCCGCATTCGGGGGCCCCACGAGATTTTCCGAGGTATGAAAAAACCGAGGCAGGGCCTCGGTTCCTGGGCGCCCTTGGCAGAGCGCGGGGTGTGCCGCAGTGGCGGCGTGTGCGGGCGCCGCTGGCTCAGAGCACCTCGGAGGCGAAATCCGCCAGGCGTGAGCGCTCGCCGCGCGCCAGGGTGACGTGCCCGCTGTGCGGCCAGCCCTTGAACTTGTCCACCGCGAAGGTCAGGCCCGAGGAGCCCTCGGTCAGGTAGGGCGTGTCGATCTGCGCCAGGTTGCCCAGGCAGATGATCTTGGTGCCGGGGCCGGCGCGGGTGATCAGCGTTTTCATCTGCTTGGGCGTCAGGTTCTGCGCCTCGTCGATGATCAGGAACTTGTTGAGGAAGGTGCGCCCGCGCATGAAGTTCATGGACTTGATCTTGATCTTGCTGCGCACCAGCTCGTTGGTGGCAGCACGCCCCCATTCGCCAGCCGAGGTGTCGCCACGCGCCAGCACCTCGAGGTTGTCGTCCAGCGCGCCCATCCAGGGCGACATCTTTTCCTCTTCGGTGCCTGGCAGGAAGCCGATGTCCTCGCCCACAGGCACGGTCACGCGGGTGACGATGATCTCGGTGTAGCGGCGTTCATCGAGCACCTGCGACAGCGCGGCGGCGAGCGTCATCAACGTCTTGCCGGTGCCGGCCGAGCCGGTCAGCGTCACGAAGTCGCATTCCGGGTCCATCAGCAGGTTGAGGGCGAAGTTCTGCTCGCGGTTGCGCGCCGTGACGCCCCAGACGGCGTGTTTCTGGTGGGCGAAGTCCTTGAGCGTGCGCAGCACGGCGGTCTTGCCGGTGATCTCGGCGACCTTGCCGTACCAGGGCGTGGCGCCCGGGCTTTCCAGGTAGATGAACTGGTTGACCATCAGCGCCGGCACCATCGGGCCGCTGACGCGGTAGTAGGTGATGCCGCCTTGCTGCCAGCTTTCCATGCCCTTGGCGTGGCGCTCCCAGAAATCGGCGGGCAGGGGCAGCACGCCGGTGTAGAGCAGGTCGCCGTCGTCCAGCGTCTTGTCGTTGAAATAGTCTTCCGCGGGCAGGCCCAGGGCGCGGGCCTTGATGCGCATGTTGATGTCCTTGGACACCAGCACCACCTCGCGCTCGGGGTGGGCCTTGCGCAGGGCTTGCACCACGCCGAGGATCTGGTTGTCGGCCTTGCCGGGGGGCAGGCCCATGGGCAGCTCGAAGTCCAGGCCGGAGGTCTGGAAATAGAGCTTGCCAGCGGCTTCGGTGTGGCCGGTCTTGGCCAGCGCGATGCCCGATGCCGGGTCGATTTGCTGGCGGTTGCTCATGTCGGCGGCCAGGCCATCGAGGTCGCGGCTGACCTGGCGGGCGTTGCGCGCCACCTCGGTCATGCCCTTCTTGTGGCCGTCGAGCTCTTCCAGCGTGATCATGGGCAGGAAGACGTCGTGCTCGTCGAAGCGGAACAGCGACATCGGGTCGTGCAGCAGCACGTTGGTGTCCAGCACGAAGAGCTTGGCCGGGCCTTCGCTCACCGGGCGACGGCGGCGGGTGCTGCTGCCGGCCGCTGGTTTGGCCGAGGCCGATGGCGCGCTGGCGGCGCGGGGGGCGTCTGCGCCAGCCTTGTCGGCCACGGTGGGCTGGGTGCGGCGCTTTGGCGTGGTTGCGGGGGCGGCAACTTCGGCCACCTTGGCGATCGGTGCCACAGCGGAAACAGCGGGCGAGGCAGGCGCGATGGGCACAGGCGAGCGCACCAGCTCCAGCATCGGGCTGGTGGCGGGGGTGGCCGCGGCTTTGGTCGATTTGGCCCCAGGCGTCTTGGTGGTCGCGGGGCGCGCTGCCTTGGCTTGCGACGTGTAGGCGTCGGCGGTCAGCATGTCAGCGCGTTTGGTGGGCGGCTTGGGCAGTGGCATGGTGGATCAGGCAGGGTGGCGAAAGGAAACGGACACGTTGTCCGGGCAAACAAAAAGGCCGCACAGGGGAGTGTGCGGCCTTGCGTGAGATGTGTGATGTGCGTGGGTGAGGGCGGCGCCGGCGTGCGCTCGGGGCGGGCCAACGTGTTCTTCACATCCGGGACTGAGGCAGACAAAGCTCAGGTGCATGAGCCCATTATGCACAGTCCATGCACCGCTGAGCGCCATCGTGCGGGCGCTGGAACACTGTGCCCGGCGCGCCACAGGCGACAGGCATCTTGGGGCGCAGAAACGACAACGCCACCCGCAGGTGGCGTCAAGGGGAGTCCGTGCGTCAGGCGGCTTCGCGCTTGAGGCCCTGCACAGCCTTGAGGACGTCTTCCACGTGGCCGGCGACCTTGATGCCGCGCCATTCTTCGCGCAGCACGCCGTCAGGCCCGATCAGGAAGGTGGAGCGCTCGATGCCCTTGACCTTCTTGCCGTACATGATTTTGTTCTTGACCACGCCGAACATGTGGCAGAGCTTTTCTTCGGTGTCGGCGATCAGCTCGAAGGGCAGGTCGAGGTTTTCCTTGAACTTGTCGTGAGACGCCAGGTTGTCGCGAGACACGCCGAACACCACGGCACCCGCGTTGACGAATTCCTTGTGCGTGTCGCGGAACTGCATCGCTTCGGTGGTGCAACCCGGGGTGTGGTCCTTGGGATAGAAGTACAGCACCACGGTCTGGCCGACGAAAGCCTGCGGCGTGAATTTCACGCCACCGGTGGCGATCGCTTCAAAGTCCGGCAACGATTTGTTGAGAGCGGGAGTCATGAGGTACGGATCAGCAGCCTGCGTGAATAACCTCCGATTATAAAGTGCTTCTTCGCACACTTCCGGAGTCTGGCCGTAAAGCCCCCGAGGTCCGCTTGCGAGAGCGTTGCAATGGGCTGAGGGGGAACTGGGTGTTCAGGGGGCGATCAACAGCGCTG
>CAIQIL010000085.1 GCA_903871865.1 uncultured Burkholderiales bacterium | reverse complement strand
TGGGCACATCATGGCCGAACTCGATCCCCAGGCGCAAGGCGCGCTGTTGTCTGAACCCACCGCGTCTGCCGCCACCGGGCCCGCCGACGCCTTGGACGCTGCGGCGCCCACCGTGTGGCGCGAGTGGGCCGAGCGGGTGCGCGATGCCGCCTCGCGCGGCGCCTGCCTGCGCGTGCGCGGCGGCGGCAGCAAGGACCACCTGGGCGACACCACCCGCGGCGAGCTGCTCGACACCCGGGCCTGCCAGGGCATCGTGGCCTACGAGCCCAGCGAACTGGTGGTCCGCGCCCGTGCGGGCACACCGCTGGCCGAGGTCGAAGCCGCGCTGGCCGAGCGCGGGCAGCACCTGGCGTTCGAGCCGCCGCGCTTCGCCTTCCATGCCGATGGCAGCGGCCCAGGGGCTTGCACCGCCACCCTCGGTGGCGTGGTGGCCAGCGGCCTGAGCGGGCCGGGCCGGGTCAGCCGTGGCGCCGTGCGCGACCACGTGCTGGGTTGCACGCTGATGAACGGCCGCGCCGAGGTGATGCGCTTCGGCGGGGCGGTGATGAAGAACGTGGCGGGCTTCGATTTGTCTCGCCTGATGGCGGGCTCCATGGGCACGCTGGGCCTGCTGCTGGAGGTGACGCTGAAGGTGATGCCGCAGCCGGTGGTGTCGGCCACCATGCGCTTCGAGATGCCGCAGGCCGAGGCCCTGGCCCAGGTCAACCAGTGGGCGGCCCAACCCTTGCCGCTGGACGCTTCTGCCTGGTGGGACGGCATGCTGGTGCTGCGCCTGCGTGGCGCGCGGGCGGCGGTGGCCAGCGCGGTGCAGCGCCTGTACCGTGAGCGCCGCGGCGAGTTGCTGGCGCCCCCCGTGGCCGAGGCTTTCTGGCAAGGCATGCGCGACCAGAGCGACGAATTCTTCCAGCGTGCGCGCGCGGCCGTGGCCCAGGCAGGCGGCCAAGGGGTGGCCTTGTGGCGCCTGTCGGTGCCGCCCACCACCGCGCCGCTGGAGGTGCACGGCGAGCAGCTCATCGAGTGGTTTGGCGGTCAGCGCTGGGTGTGCACGCCCGCGCCGGCGGCGGCCGTGCACGCCCTGGCGGCGCGCGTGGGCGGCCATGCCCAGGCGGTCTGCGCGGCCCAGCCCATGCCGTGCGTGGACGGGGCTGCCCTGTCGCCGGTGCTGCTGCGCTTGCACCAGCAGGTGCAGCGGGCCTTCGATCCCCAGGGCGTGTTCGCCACGGGCCGCCTCCTTCCACCTGCCGCCTGATCCGGCGCACGCAGCCCCACCCAGGCAGCCCCACCCATGCAGACACGCCTCTCACCCGAGCACCAGTCCACCCCCGCCGGCCAGCAGGCCCAGGCCGTGCTGCGCCAGTGCGTGCACTGCGGCTTTTGCAACGCCACCTGCCCGACCTATCGCTTGACCGGCAACGAGCTGGACGGCCCGCGCGGCCGCATCTACCTGATGAAGCAGGTGTTCGAGGGCCAGGCGCCCACGCGCACCACGCAGCAGCACCTGGACCGCTGCATCGGTTGCCGCCACTGCGAAAGCACCTGCCCCTCCGGCGTGCCCTACCACGAGCTCCTCGCTGTGGGCCAGGCGGTGGTGGACGCCGCCGTGGCCCGCCCCTGGCGCGAGCGCCTGCTGCGCTGGGGCTTGCGCACGCTGATGCCCTCGCCGCTGTTCACCCCGGCCTTGCGCGTGGGCCAGGCCGTGCGCGGGCTCTTGCCCGAGGGCGTGCGCGCGCAGGTGCCGGCGCGTTCGCCCCTCGCGCCGCCCACCTGGCCCGATGCGCGCCAAAGCCTGCACGCACGCCGCGTGCTGATGCTCAAGGGCTGCGTGCAGCCGGGCTTGCGCCCGCACATCGACGCATCCACGGCGCGCGTGCTCGATGCACTCGGCATCCGTGCCGAGGTGGCCTCGTCTTCCGGGTGCTGTGGGGCCGTGCAAGGCCACATGGGCGACGTCGATGGGGCCAAGGTGCGCGCGCGCCGCAACATCGACGCGTGGTGGCCGTACATCGTGTCGGCCACGCCGGTGGAGGCGGTGCTGGTCAATGCCTCGGGCTGCGGCGCCTGGGTCAAGGACTACGACCGCCTGCTGGCCGACGACCCGGCCTATGCCGACAAGGCCAAGCGCCTCGTCGCCCTGGTGCGCGACCCGGGCGAGATGCTGCCGGCCTGGTTGCCCGTGCTCAAGCGCAAGCTGGGGCGCAAGGCCGCGGCCGGCGCGCTGGGCGGCTTCACCTTCCACCCGCCGTGCAGCCTCAGCCACGCGCAACGCCTGAGCAGCGCGGCCAAGCCAGGCCCGATCGAAACCAGCCTGCGCGAGCTGGGCTTCGAGGTGCGCCTGGCCCGCCAGGACAGCCACCAGTGCTGCGGCGCCGGTGGCGCGTACAGCGTGCTGCAGCCCGAGATGTCGCGGCAGCTGCGCGACCTCAAGCTCCAGGCGCTGCTGCCCGAACAGGGTGCAGAAAGTGCCGCCTCCGGCCCGCAGGTGATCGCCAGCGCGAACATCGGCTGCATCACCCACCTGCAATCGGGCACGGACACGCCGGTCAAGCACTGGATCGAGCTGCTGGACGAGGCCCTTTCAGCTTGATGGCGCTTCCGATGCGGGCGGAGCTCGGTTCGCGCACCTGAGAGGGGCATGCGCCGAGCCCCGAGCTGCATGCACCGAGCACAAAGCTCGGCGCGCGCAGCAAAAAGGTGCGTGCACGGAGCTTGGAGCGCCATGCGCCGAGCTTTTTGCTCGGGTCACGCACTTAATAGGTGCATTCACCGAGTTCTGAGCTCCGTGCGCCGAGTTCAAAGCTCGGTGCGCGCACCTTTGAGGTGCGCTCATGCAGCTGGGAGCTCGGCGTGTGCAGCTCAGCGCTCGGCGTGTGCAGTTCGGAACGCCGCCACCGAGGCTCGGCGCGGCATGGCTGGGGTTCGCTGCGCCACGGAGGGCCTGGCGGGCGCCTCGATGCGCCTCCCGGGCTCAGACCGAGCGGTCGGTCCCCGCGGGCGCCTGGGGTTGTTGCGCGGTTTCGAGCGGGGCGGTCTCGCGGTCGTCGAAGCGGACTTCGACGTCGATGCGCGATTTCACCGGCACGCCCTGGCGCTCGCCAGGGGTGAAGCGCGCCTGCAGGAAGGC
>CAIQIL010000084.1 GCA_903871865.1 uncultured Burkholderiales bacterium | reverse complement strand
TCTTATGTCTTATATAAGACATCTTCCAACCCTTCCGTGGACTTTGCTGCGCACTTGTGGTGCAATGGCGTCCGTTCGGCCGAGCCCCACCCTGGCGCGGTGCGGGCCGTTGCTGATCCACCCGATCGCCCCCTCTCACTGAAACGCCGTGGTGACCCCTCCGTCCCTCCCTGCTGTGCCAGACCTGCCGCCCTCCGGTGGCGCGCCGCTCCATGCCGGTGCCGCAGGTGCGGCCAACGCGGCGACGCTGGCCCCTTCGTTCAGCCCCCTCTACCAGCAGATCAAAACGCTGATCCTGCGCAGCTTGCAGAGCGGCGAATGGCGCCCGGGCGAGGCCATCCCCTCTGAAATCGACCTGGCCGCACGCTTCAAGGTCAGTCAGGGCACGGTGCGCAAGGCCGTCGATGAGCTGGCCGCCGAGAACCTGCTGGTGCGCCGTCAAGGCAAGGGCACCTTCGTGGCGACCCACGCCGAAGAGCAGGTCCAGTACCGCTTTTTGCGCCTCGCGCCCGACGTGCCTGACAACACCCCTGGTGCCGCGCGCCGCGAATTCCTCGACTGTCGCCGCCTGGTCGCGCCGCCCGACGTGGCCGCCTCCCTGCAATTGCCCGTGGGCGAGCAGGTGGTCGAAGTCCGGCGCGTGCTGCATTTCTCCGGCCAGCCCGTGGTGCTGGACGACATCTGGCTGCCGGCGCACCTCTTCAAGGGGCTGACCGCCGAGCGCCTGAGCGGATACCGCGGCCCCATGTACGGCTTGTTCGAAACCGAGTTCGGCGTGCGCATGATCCGCGCAGAGGAGCAGTTGCGCGCCGTGTCCGCGCAGCCCTCTGTGGCGCAATTGCTGCAGGTTGAGCCCGGTGCGCCCCTGTTGAGCGTGGAGCGCCTGGCCTTCACCTACGGCGACCAGCCCGTGGAGTTGCGACGCGGTTTGTACCGCACAGACCGCCATTACTACCGCAATGAATTGAGTTAACGGATTTTCCGTGCACGTGTCTCGCCTGCTCTGTGACGTGTCTCGCAGATGACCACAGGACAGGCGGCACCCAGGGCATGGGGATTGCCCTAAAATCCCCAGATTCTTTCGACAGATTTTTGACGCTCGGCAGGAGCCCTCATCAACATGGCTGACAACGCGAAAACCCCACGCCCGGTCTTCCGGAACATTCACGTCACGGACATCGCCACGTACCGCCTGCCTCCGGCCGGCATCGTGTCGATCCTGCACCGCATCAGCGGTGTGGTGATGTTCCTGTTGATGCCTTTCATCATCTGGATGTTCGACACCAGCGTCTCGTCCGAGATCTCTTTCGATGAGTTCACTTCGGTGTTCCGCGGCGGCTTCGGCTGGTTCTTCAAGCTGCTCGCCCTCGGCCTGATCTGGGCTTACCTGCACCACTTCATCGCTGGCGTGCGCCACCTGATCATGGACGCCACCCACACCGTCAGCAAAGAGCAGGGCCATTCCACCGCCATCGTGACGCTGGCCCTGAGCATTGGCCTGACCGTGGTGCTGGGCGCCAAGCTCTTCGGCCTGTTCTGATCCCCCGTTGCATCCCCGTTCCAGGAAAACAACCATGTCTCAAAACTACGGAACCAAGCGCATCGTCACCGGCGCGCACTATGGTCTGCGCGACTGGCTGGCCCAGCGCATCACCGCCGTCCTGATGGCCTTGTTCACCGTCGTCCTGCTGGTGCAGGTGCTGACGGCCAGCAGCCTTGATTACTACAGCTGGTCGGGCATCTTCTCTCAGCAGTGGATGAAAACGCTGACCTTCGTCGTCATCGTCTCGCTGCTGTACCACGCCTGGGTTGGCGCGCGCGACATCTGGATGGACTACGTCAAGCCGGTGGGCATCCGCCTGTCGTTGCAGGTGTTCACCCTCGTGTGGCTGGTGGGTTGTGCCGGCTGGGCCATCCAAGTGCTCTGGAGACTGTAAAAAATGACCGCTACCTCTCTTCCTACCCGCAAGTTTGACGTCGTGATCGTCGGGGCCGGCGGCTCCGGCATGCGCGCGTCGCTGCAACTGTCTCTGGCTGGCCTGAACGTGGCCGTGCTGTCCAAGGTCTTCCCGACCCGCTCGCACACCGTGGCTGCCCAAGGCGGCATCGGTGCCTCGCTGGGCAACATGTCCGAAGACAACTGGCATTACCACTTCTTCGACACCGTCAAGGGGTCGGACTGGCTGGGCGACCAGGACGCCATCGAGTTCATGTGCCGTGAAGCACCCAAGGTGGTGTACGAGCTCGAACACTTCGGCATGCCCTTCGATCGCAATGCCGACGGCACCATCTACCAGCGTCCGTTCGGTGGCCACACCGCCAACTACGGCGAAAAGCCCGTGCAACGCGCCTGCGCCGCCGCTGACCGCACCGGCCACGCCCTGCTGCACACGCTGTACCAGCAAAACGTCAAGGCCCGCACCCAGTTTTTCGTGGAATGGATGGCCCTGGACATCATCCGTGACGCCGATGGCGATGCCGTGGGCGTGACCGCCCTGGAAATGGAAACCGGCGACGTGCACGTGCTGCACGCCAAGACCGTGCTGTTCGCCACCGGCGGTGCCGGCCGCATCTACCAGGCTTCCACCAACGCCTTCATCAACACCGGCGACGGCCTGGGCATGGCAG
>CAIQIL010000083.1 GCA_903871865.1 uncultured Burkholderiales bacterium | reverse complement strand
GACCTCTTCGACGAAGGCCTCATCACCGCCGAGGTGGCCCGACAGCGCACCGCCGGGCTCACGCCGGCCATGCTGTCGCGCACCGTGGTGGTGGCTGACACGGCCAAGGCGGGAGGCTCGGCCAGCACCGACAGCCAGGCCACCCAGCCCCTGCAAGCCATCGGCGAAGCCGCCACGGCCAGCAGCGGCGTGGCCAGCGGCGAAATCGCTTTCGACGAAGCCCGTGCCCGCGCGCGCCAGGCCGCCGGTGCCGCCGTCATCCTGCTGCGCCGCGACGCCGAGACCAGCGACATCGCCGCACTCGAAGCGGCGCAAGGCCTGCTGACCGCCCGCGGCGCCCGCACCTCGCACGCCGCCGTTGTGGCCCGTCAGATGGGCAAGGTCTGTCTGGTGGGATGCGCCACGCTGCACATCGACGAGGCCCAGCGCACCGCCACTTTCGATGCGCCCGCCGGCGCTCACGCCGAAGCCGTCGCCCCGGTCATCCTGCGCGAGGGCGATGTCCTCACGCTGGACGGCAACGAAGGCCGCATCTACGCCGGTGCGGTGCGCACCGTGGTCGAGGCGCCCACCGAACTGCTGGCGCGCCTGGACCGGCTGGCCACGGCCTGAGCACCGCCAGCCCCCTGCCGGTTCACAGGCTGAAGCGCCGGCGCACCCAGCCCATCACCGAGTGGGTCAGTATCAGGTAGCACAACAGGAAGCCGGCCACCCAGGGCCAGTAATGCCAGGGCAGCGCCACCAGGCCCAGGAAGCCGGCCAGTGGCGAGTAAGGCAGCCACACGCCCACGGCGCAGATGCTCAGCGACGTGAACATCAGCGGCAGGCTGGCGCGGCTCTCCAGGAAGGGGATCTTGCCGGTGCGGATGATGTGGATGATCAGGGTCTGCGACAGCAGCGACTCCACGAACCAGCCCGTGTGGAACAGCGCCGCCTGCGCCGGCGTCTGTGCGCCAAAGCCCCAGTACATCAACGCGTAAGTGGCGTAGTCGAAGATGGAGCTGATCGGCCCGACCATCAGCATGAAGCCGGCGATGTGGTTGATCTCCCATTTGCGCGGCTTGAGCAGCTCCTCGTCGTCCACCGTGTCGGTCGGGATGGCCGTCTGCGAGATGTCGTAGAGCAGGTTGTTGCTCAGCACCTGGATGGGCGCCATCGGCAGGAAGGGCAACCAGGCGCTGGCGCCCAGCACGCTGAACATGTTGCCGAAGTTGGAGCTCGCGCCCATGCGGATGTACTTCAGCAAATTGGCAAAGACCTTGCGGCCCTCGATCACGCCCTCGTCGAGCACCAGCAGGCTTTTCTCCAGCAAGATGATGTCGGCCGATTCCTTGGCGATGTCCACCGCCGTGTCCACCGAGATGCCCACGTCGGCCGCCTTCAGCGCCGGACCGTCGTTGATGCCGTCGCCCATGTAGCCGACCACATGGCCCTTGGCGCGCAAGGCCTCGATGACGCGGGCCTTCTGCCCCGGCGAGAGCTTGGCGAACACCTGCGTGCCTTCGACCGCCTGGCGCAGGGCCACGTCGTTCAGGGCCTCGACCTCGTGGCCCAGCATCACCTGGCTGGCGTCCAGGCCGACATCGCGGCAGATCTTGCGCGTCACCACCTCGTTGTCGCCGGTGAGGATCTTCACCGCCACGCCGTGCGCCGCCAGCGCCGCCAGGGCGGGTTTGGCCGACTCCTTGGGCGGGTCGAGGAAGGCGATGTGGCCCAGCAGGATCAGGTCGGACTCGTCGGCCACCGTCGGCGCGTGGGCCTCGGCCTGCGCGCCCTCGCTCAGGGACGGCAAAGGCTTGTAGGCGATGGCGATGACGCGGAAGCCATCCTCGTTGAGCGCGCGGCTGGCCGCCTGCACCTCGGCCAGGTGCGAGGCGTCGAGCGCGATCAGCTCACCGCCCACCTCCGCACGGCGACAGACGCTGAACACCTCTTCCACCGCGCCCTTGCAGATCAGCAGGTGCTCGTCGCCCCGCGCCAGCACCACCGACATGCGCCGGCGCTGGAAGTCGAACGGGATCTCATCGACCTTCTGGTAGAGCCCTTGCGCGTGCAGCTTGTCGTGCACTTCGGCGTACTTCAGCACGGCCACATCGAGCAGGTTCTTCAGGCCCGACTGGTAGTGGCTGTTGAGGTAGGCGAAGTCGAGCACGCGGTCGCTGGGCTCGCCGCGCAGGTCCACGTACTTCTCCAGGATGATGTGGTCCTGCGTGAGCGTGCCTGTCTTGTCGGTGCAGAACACGTCCATCGCACCGATGTTCTGGATGGCGTCCAGGCGCTTGACGATGACCTTCTTGCGCGACATGGTAAGCGCGCCCTTGGCCAGGTTCACCGTCACCAGCATGGGCAGCATCTCGGGCGTCAGGCCCACGGCCACGGCGGTGGCGAACAGCAGGGCCTCCAGCCAGTCGCCCTTGCTCAGCCCGTTGATGAGGAAGACCAGCGGCACCATCACCGCCATGAAGCGCAGCATCAGCCAGGTGAAGCGGTTGATGCCCTGCTCGAAGCTGGTCTGCACCCGGTCACCCGTGAGCGCCTGGGCAATGCCACCGAACACGGCGCGCGCGCCGGTGTGCACCACCACCGCCGTGGCCGAGCCGCTGGCCACGTTCGTGCCCATGAAGCAGATGTTGCGCAGGGCCAGGGCGTCGTCCGCGGCGATGGCTTCGGCGGTTTCGGGCTGGGGGT
>CAIQIL010000082.1 GCA_903871865.1 uncultured Burkholderiales bacterium | reverse complement strand
CTGGCCAACTGCCGTCCATGACAGGTGTGTTGCGCTAGCTTGGCTCCAAAACAACCACAAGACAGCCAGGCCGGGCCCGCACACCGGGCGCCCAAGGTTTTTTTCACCATCCTGGAGTTTGTATGACCAACCGCTTTGAGCCAACCGATCTGGTTGTGCCCTTCGAGCAACTGCGCATGTCCGACGTCGAAGTCGTCGGCGGCAAGAACGCATCGCTGGGCGAGATGATCTCCCAATTGCCCAACGGCGTGCGCGTGCCCACGGGCTTCGCCACCACGGCCCATGCCTTTCGCGAGTTCCTCAAGCACGGCGGCCTGACCGAGCGCATCAGCCAGCGCCTGGCCACGCTGGACACCGAAGACGTGCGCGCCCTGGCCGCTGCCGGCGCCGAAATCCGCGGCTGGATCGAAGCCCAGCCCTTCCCCGCCGACCTGGAAGCCGCCATCCGTGGTGCCTTCGCCACGCTGGCGGGCAACAACCTGCAGGCATCGTTCGCCGTGCGTTCTTCTGCCACCGCCGAAGACCTGCCCGACGCATCGTTCGCCGGCCAGCAAGAAACCTTCCTGAACGTGGTGGGCATCGAAGACGTCCTGCACAAGATGAAGGAAGTGTTCGCCTCGCTCTACAACGACCGCGCCATCTCCTACCGCGTCCACAAGGGCTTCGCCCACGACGTCGTGGCCCTGTCGGCCGGCGTGCAGCGCATGGTGCGCTCCGACCTGGGCGCCGCCGGCGTGATGTTCACCATCGACACCGAATCCGGCTTCTCCGACGTCGTCTTCGTCACCTCCAGCTACGGCCTGGGTGAAACCGTGGTGCAAGGCGCCGTCAACCCCGACGAGTTCTACGTGCACAAGCCGGCGCTCAAAGCTGGCAAGCAGGCCGTCATCCGCCGCAACCTGGGCTCCAAGCTGATCAAGATGGAGTTCGCCTCGGCCGAGGAAAAGGCCGCCAGCGGCAAGCTGGTGCGCACCGTGGACACCACCGTCGAGGCCCGCAACCGCTACAGCCTGACCAACGAGGACGTGACCGAGCTGGCCCGCTACGCCGTCATCATCGAAGAGCACTACGGCCGCCCGATGGACATCGAGTGGGGCAAGGACGGCACCGATGGCCACCTGTACATCCTGCAGGCCCGCCCCGAAACCGTGAAGAGCCAGCAGCAAGGCAAGGCCGAGCAGCGCTACAAGCTCAAGGGCACGGGCACCGTGCTGGCCGAGGGCCGCGCCATCGGTCAGAAGATCGGCACCGGCCCCGTGCGCATCGTGCACAACATCTCCGAGATGGACACCGTCAAGCCAGGCGACATCCTCGTCACCGACATGACCGACCCCAACTGGGAGCCGGTGATGAAGCGCGCCAGCGCCATCGTGACCAACCGCGGCGGCCGCACCTGCCACGCCGCCATCATCGCGCGTGAGCTGGGCATCCCGGCCGTGGTGGGCTGCGGCAACGCCACCGAACGCCTGACCAACGGCACCCTGGTGACCGTGGCCTGCTCCGAAGGCGACACCGGCTACATCTACGAAGGCCTGCTGGAGACCGAAGTCACCGAAGTGACCCGTGGCGAAATGCCCCACATCGACCTGAAGGTCATGATGAACGTCGGCAACCCCCAGCTGGCCTTCGACTTCTGCCAGATGCCCAACAGCGGCGTCGGCCTGGCCCGCCTCGAGTTCATCATCAACAACAACATCGGCGTCCACCCCAAGGCGATCCTGGACTACCCGAACATCGACTCCGACCTGAAAAAGGCCGTGGAATCGGTGGCCCGTGGTCACGCCTCGCCGCGCGCTTTCTACGTGGACAAGCTCGCCGAGGGCATCGCCACCATCGCCGCGGCTTTCTGGCCCAAGCCCGTCATCGTGCGCCTGTCGGACTTCAAGTCCAACGAGTACAAGAAGCTCATCGGCGGTTCGCGCTACGAGCCGGAAGAAGAAAACCCGATGCTGGGCTTCCGCGGCGCCTCGCGCTACATCAGCGCCGAGTTCGGCGAGGCCTTCGCCATGGAATGCGAAGCGCTCAAGCGCGTGCGCAACGACATGGGCCTGACCAACGTCGAGATCATGGTGCCCTTCGTGCGCACCTTGAAGCAGGCCGAGCGCGTGACCGGCATGCTGGCCGACCACGGCCTGGTGCGCGCCTCCCAGGGTGGCAAGGATGGCCTGCGCGTCATCATGATGTGCGAAGTGCCCTCCAACGCCATCCTGGCCGAGCAGTTCCTGGAGTTCTTCGACGGCATGTCGATTGGCTCCAACGACCTGACGCAGCTGACGCTGGGCCTGGACCGCGACTCCGGCCTGGAGTTGCTGGCCCATGACTTCGACGAGCGCGATCCTGCCGTGAAGGCCATGATCTCGCGCGCCATCTCCGCTTGCCGCGCACAGGGCAAGTACATCGGCATCTGCGGTCAAGGCCCGTCCGACCACCCGGATTTCGCCGAGTGGCTGGCCGACGAAGGCATCGTGTCCATCTCGCTGAACCCGGACACGGTCGTGGACACCTGGCAGCGCCTGGCCGCACGCGGCTGAGCTTCAAGGTGCCCCACGGCGCCTGACGCCACATGACAACACAGGGGGCTTCGGCCCCCTTCGTCATTCCTGAGGCACCATCGCCCATCCATGCCCATGAACCGGCCCACACCTCACACCAACCCACCGCCCGACGCCGTCGATCCCCCGACCTGGCTGGGACGCTGGCGCGCCCTGCTCTGGCCCGCACCCGTCATGGCCGATGGCAAGGAGCGCCTGCGCTCGGCTTGCGGCGCCGGGCTGGGCTTGCTGTTCATGGCCGCGCTCTGCCAGCGGCTGGCTGGTTTCTGGCCTGGCAGCCCCTGGATGATCGCGCCACTGGGCGCCTCGGCCGTGCTGGTCTTCGCCGTGCCCGCAGGCCCGATGGCCCAACCCTGGGCCGTGGTGGGCGGCAACACCCTGTCCGCCCTGGTGGGCTCGGCGCTGGCCATGACCGGTCTGGACCCACTCATCGCCGGCCCCGCGGCGGTCTGCCTGGCGATCGCCGCCATGCTGAGCACACGCAGCCTGCACCCACCGGGCGGCGCCGTGGCCCTGACCGCCGTGCTCACCCATGCAGCGGCCTGGCGCTTCCCGCTGTTCCCTGTGATGGTGAACTCCTTGCTGCTGGTGCTCGCCGGCGTGGCCTACAACACCCTCACGGGCCGCCTTTACCCCCATCCACAAGGCAAGGCCAAGCCCTCCGGCCCACCCAAGCTGGGTGAGGCAAGCGCGCCCGATGCCCTGGGCGAAGTGCTGCGTCGGTACAACCAGGTGCTGGACGTCAGCCGCGACGACCTCGAAGCGCTGATGCACGAAACCGAACGCCTGGCCTACCGGCGGCGCCTGGGCGAATTGCGCTGCGACCAGATCATGTCGCGCCAGCCCGTCACCGTGCAGTTCGGCACGCCCCTGCAGGAAGCCTGGGAACTGCTCCAGCGCCACAACATCAAGGCCTTGCCGGTGGTGGACCAGTACCATCACCTGATGGGCATCGTCACCCGGGCGGACTTCCTGCGCCACGCCGGGCTCGATGCGCACGAGGCCGTGGCCTCGCGCCTGCGCCAATTGTTGCGCGCCACGCCAGGCCTGACCTCGGACAAGGCCGAGGTCGTGGGCCAGATCATGACCCGGCAGGTCCGGGTGGCCAGCGCACAGCGTTCGCTCCTGGAACTCGTGCCCCTGTTCACCGACAGCGGACACCACCACATCCCCATCGTCGGTGAAGGGCGCAAACTCGTCGGCATCGTCACCCAGTCGGACTTCCTCAAGGCCTGGTCACGGGCCGTGCAGGACGGTTGGCAATGACAATGGTGTCAGCGCCGCTTTTCTGATAGAATCGCAGGTTTTCCGTTTTCCTGATTTGCGCAAGCCCAGATGGACCGCTCACAAGCGTGCTTCAAGGGTTTTGGGCAAACAGGCCTTGCCGCACGCGGGTTTGACGCTTCGCTGCGGCTTCCCACCCGGGCCATTTGCTGACGTCCGTCAGCAGCTGGAGCGGGAATCCACAAGGAGCTTTCATGCGTCACTATGAAATCATCGTGCTGATCCACCCGGATCAAAGCGAACAAGTTCCGGCCATGCTGGAGCGCTACAAGACCCTGATCACCACCAATGGTGGCCAGGTGCACCGCTTCGAAGACTGGGGCCGCCGTCAACTGGCTTACCAGATCAACAAGCTGGCCAAGGCCCACTACCTGTGCCTGAACGTCGAAATCAGCAAGGAAACCTTGGCTGAAATCGAAACCGGCTTCAAGTTCAACGACGCCGTGCTGCGTCACCTGACCG
>CAIQIL010000081.1 GCA_903871865.1 uncultured Burkholderiales bacterium | reverse complement strand
CGTGGCAGTCGGAGCGGCCACGGCGCCTTGCCCACCTGCGCGGGTCTGCAGGCCCTGCGCCTCTGGCGGCGTTTGGGCGGCCTTGTCCGGATGTGGCTGCGGCTGCGGTTGAGGCTGAGCTTGGGCCTGCACCAGCACCGCGCCCTGCGGCACGGCATGCTGCTGCCACCACACGCCCGTCACGGCGGACACCAGGGTCACGCCGGCCAGCAACCACACGCCCGGCTTGTGCCACAGCGGTCGGGCGCCACGCGCGCGTCGGGCGGCCGGCTGCACGGCCGCATCGCTGCCCTCCGCCGCGTCCAGCCAGTCGCGCAGCTCCTGTGACAGCCGCCGCGCCGAGCGCGTGCGCTGCTCCGGATCGCGCCGGATGGCCCGCATGACGATCTCCGAGAGCGCCTTGGGCACGTCCGGGTTGATGTCGTGTGGCGTCGGCACGGGCTTGCGCAGCACCGCATCGGCGATCTCTTCCAGCGTCTCACCCGAAAAAGCGCGGCGGAACACCAGCAGCTCGTAGAGCACCACGCCCAGCGCGTACACGTCCACTCGGCGGTCACCCGGTTCGCGGCGCGCCTGTTCGGGCGACATGTAGAACGGCGAACCGCCCACGATTTCCTGGAAGCGGCTGTGTGCGTCGTCGCGGCGCGGCAGGCTCTCGGCCTGGCGGATGCGCGCGATGCCGAAGTCCAGCACGCGCGGCTGGGTGCGCCCCACCATGAAGATGTTGGCCGGCTTGATGTCGCGGTGGATCACGCCCTTGTGGTGGGCGTAGGACAGCGCATCGGCCACACGCCGCACGATGAGGGCGGCCTGCTCGGGCGTCGGCTTCCAGCCCATGGCCAGCAGCTGGCGCAGGTCCTTGCCCTTGAGCAGTTCCATGGCGATGTAGGTGCCCTGCTCGCTCGTGCCCGCGTCGTGCAGGGTGACGATGTGCGGGTGGTTGAGGCTGCCGGCGGCGCGGGCCTCGTTCAGGAAGAGCGCGTTGAACTGCGCGCGGTCGGCCTGGGGCAGGTCCACGTGCAGGGTCTTGATGGCGATCAGGCGCGACAGCAGCGGGTCGTGCGCGGCGTAGACCGTGCCCAAGCCGCCCTCCCCGATCACATGCTTGAGCGCATAGCGGCCAATGTGGCCGATGGTGGGCAAGGACTCTGGGTTGGCGCGGCGCAGCTCGGCCGGATCGGGCTCGGGCAGCGGCCGCGTCTCGGCGATGGTGTCGATGTCATCCTGCGCCAGGCGATCGACATCGGCCTCCACCTCGTGAGGCTCGGTCACCGCTGGCTGCGTGTGGATCATGGACACGGAGGGACCCCTGTTGTGGCGCCCCCGCCAGCGGTCATGCGCGTGGCTCAGCGCGGGCGCGCTGCTTTGACTTCGTCGGGGCGCAGGCTGGGGGCCAGATGGTCCAGCACGCCATTGACGTATTTGTGCCCATCGGTTCCGCCGAACCCCTTGGCCAGTTCTACCGCTTCGTTGATGGCCACCTTGTAAGGCACGTCCAAACAGTGTGTCAGTTCGTACGCACCGATCCACAGCACAGCGTGCTCGACAGGCGAGAGTTCTTCGACCGGTCGGTCCAGAAACTTGAGCAAGGCCTCGTCGAGTTGCGCTTGCTGGTCGATGCAGCCGTGCAGCAATGCATCGTAGTGGGCTCGGTCACATTTGGAAAACTCTTCCAGCTCGCGGATGTTGGCGTCCACCGAGGACGCTTCGCGGCGGTTGAGCTGCCATTCGTACAGGCCTTGCAACGCGAATTCGCGCGCACGGCGGCGCGAGGACTTGGCGCGGTCGCGCGGGGCACCGCCGGGGGCGGGTTTGCGGGCGGGGCGGGCCTGCGCGGTGGCCTGGGTTGCAGGCTCGGCGCCGGTCTTGGGGGTGTCCGGGGTGTCGCTCACAGCAGGTCGTCCAGCAGGTTGGCCATTTCCACGGCAACGCGGGCGGCGTCGCGGCCCTTTTCCTCCACGCGGGCTTCGGCCTGGGCCTGGTTTTCCACGGTCAGGATGGCGTTGGCGATCGGCACATGGTGGTCCAGGCTGACGCGGGTGACGGCGGCGCCGCTCTCGTTGGCGACCAGCTCGAAGTGGTAGGTCTCACCGCGGATGATGCAGCCCAGCGCGACCAGGGCGTCGAAGCGCTCGCTGTCGGCCATGGCCTGCAGGGCCACGGACACCTCCAGCGCACCCGGCACGGTGACGTGCTCGATGTGCTTGCGGTTCACTCCCAGCTGCAGCAGTTCGTCGATGCACACCTCGGCCAAGCGCGAGGTCAGCTCGTCGTTGAAGCGGGCCTGGACGATG
>CAIQIL010000080.1 GCA_903871865.1 uncultured Burkholderiales bacterium | reverse complement strand
GGACAAACCCTGATCAGCGCAAGCTTGCGTGCATGGCGGCGGATCACACTGATGATCCGGACTTCTGCCCGGTGCGCCGCGCTTGCTTCCGTGGCAAGCTCCGGCAACATGGACACCCTCAGCCTGATTCTGGACGACATGCACTTCAACGGCGTGGTCTTTGTCTCGTCGGTCAATGCCCCGCCCTGGTCCTGGCGCCTGGCCACACCCGGCCTGGCCTGCGCCCACGTCATCACCCAGGGTCAGGCCTGGTTGCTGCGCGATGGTGCCGAGCCGCTGCTCCTGGAAACGGGCGACCTGGTCGTGCTGCCCAGCGGCGCCCCGCACCACATCCAGGACCGCCCCCAGAGCGCGGCCATCGCCCAGGAATTGCTGCCCCACATGGCGCAGGATGTGGTCGGTGCCCGCGTGAACAGCGGCCACACCGACGGCGACAGCCCGCAGGCCTGCCACCTCATCAGCACCCACGCACGCTTCGATGTGCACATGGCCGCGCCGCTGGTGCGCGCCCTGCCCCCCGTGCTGCACGTGCGCGGCCTGGGCGAGGCCCCGCCGCCCTGGCTGGCGGTGGGTTTGCAGTTCCTGGCCCTGGAGGTGACACAGCGCCGTCCGGCCCAGCAGGCCATCCTCAACCGCATTGGCGACATCCTCTTCATGGAGTGCATCCGCGACCACGTCGAGACGGTGACCGAGGGCTCGGGCAACTGGCTGGCAGCGCTGAAAGACCGCGCGCTGTCCACGGCGCTGGCGCTGATCCACCGCGACCCACAGCACAACTGGACGGTGCCCGACCTGGCCCGCGAGGCCTGCCTGTCACGCTCGGCCTTCGCCGACCGCTTCACGCAAACGCTGGGCGAGCCGCCCCTGACCTACCTGACGCGACACCGCATGCGGCTGGCCGCGCGGCAACTGGCGCACTCGGCACTGTCGGTCGGCAAGGTGGCCGACCAGGTCGGCTATGCCTCGGAGGCGGCTTTCAGCCAGGCCTTCAAGCGGGAGTACGGTGTGTCGCCCTCTGTTTGGCGCCAGCAAAGGCAGGCTGGGGCGGTTGAACTCAAGGTCGCTGCGGCCTGACGGGGGCGTGGCACCTCCCTCAGCCGCAAATGCACGGTTGACCAGATGCCATCCATTCAGGGTTGACCCGCATTGCGGCAGAGGATGAGGGCGGACTAGGCTGGGCGTTGATGCGCGACCTCGCTCACCAAACCAATACATCCAAACCTCAGGGAAACATCATGGTTCATCGCCACACGCATGCCGCCATTGCCTGCGCAGCACTCAGCTTGGCCTTCGGCTCCGCCTCGGCTGCATTCACGCAAAGCGGCTACGATTTCGGTACCGTCTCCGGCTATGCAGTTGCCACTCCAGCCCCAACAACTTCGTACGGTCAAAACGGCGTCTACGCGGCCAACTTGGTTTATACGCGTGAGTTCACCTTCGCCCTGGCATCTGATCAAAGCACCCGCATTGACGTCCGCGCAGAGCAACGCCTTTCGAAGTACAACGGCGCGTCGGCCTATTTGGCTGGCGCTGCCTTCAGTGTGTTCGACGACTCCCACAAACTGATAGGGGCAGCAAGCGTCGACCCCGATTATTCGGGACCTTCCGATCCAGCGTGCCCTCAAGCATCGGCAATCCCATGTATTTCCAAGCTTGGCCTGACGTTCAATGGGGCTCTGAAAGCCGGCAAGTACTCGTTTGAGTTTTCGGGCGACGCCAATGGCTTTGCGTTCTCATTCCCGACCCTACATTTCGGCGTGTCTTCGACCAACCCGGCCATCGCGTCAACCTACCTGAAGGCGCTGACACCTGGGGTGCCTGAGGCCAACTCTGGCTTGATGTTGGCCCTTGGGCTGGCAGGGGTTTTGATTGGCGTGAAACGCCGCTGGCAAACCGCCTGAGGAAACGACCTCAGCGGCGTGTGGTGCCTGAGCCGCCCAGCAAAGCCGCAACCTTGCGCTTGGGCTTGATGAAGCGGGACAAGCCATTGCCGACGCCGGCGGTGGCCACCGAGTCCTTGGTTTCCCAGGCGGCCGGCTCGGCGGCTGCCGACGTCTCATAGGGCTTGTCAAAGAAATGGTCGGCCGGGGCGCGGCGCG
>CAIQIL010000079.1 GCA_903871865.1 uncultured Burkholderiales bacterium | reverse complement strand
TGCCGACGCGCGTGCTGTCCAGCTTCACCCCCTGGGACATCGACCTGGAAACAGAAGCCAAGTCGGGCACCCTGATCAGTTTTGAGGAAGACGAACACATGGAACAAGCCGTTGTTTCCGGCATCGCGTTCAGCCGCGACGAAGCCAAGATCACCGTGGTCGGCGTGCCCGACACCCCCGGCATCGCCTACCAGATCGTGGGCAAAGTGGCCGAGGCCAACATCGACGTGGACGTCATCATCCAGAACGTCTCGCACGATGGCAAGACCGACTTCTCCTTCACCGTGCCGCGTGGCGACCATGCCCGCGCCATGGAGCTGCTGAAGTCGCAGGTCGTGCCCGCGCTGGGCGCGCGTGAAGTGGTGGGTGACGCCAAGATCGCCAAGGTCAGCATCGTCGGCATCGGCATGCGCAGCCACGTGGGCATCGCGTCCACCATGTTCAAGACGCTGTCGGACGAAGGCATCAACATCCAGATGATCACGACCTCGGAAATCAAGACCTCGGTCGTGATCGACGAGAAGTACCTGGAGCTGGCCGTGCGCGCGTTGCACAAGGCCTTCGGTCTGGACGAGGTCAAGGCCTGACCCTGTCGTGAAGCTGGGCGTGTGATCGGGCGTGTTGTTTTGAACAACACGCGCTGTGGCCCGGTCTTTCTGGACTACAATTCGAATTGCTGCTGGAAACGTGACCGAGTGGCCGAAGGTGCTCCCCTGCTAAGGGAGTATGCGCCAAAAGCGCATCGAGGGTTCGAATCCCTCCGTTTCCGCCAAAACAGGAAGCCCCTGCAAGTTCTGCTTGCAGGGGTTTTTCTTTTCAGTTTTGTATCGTTGTTGCACAGCCTCAACCATGTTCAAGAACCTCATCGTCTACCGCATCGGCGAAGGCTGGTCGGCCCAACCCGCGCAACTGGAATCCGAGCTGGCCAAGGCCCGCTTCGTGCCCTGTGGCGCCACGCAGCAGAAGTCCGTCGGCTGGACCGAGCCCCGTGGCGAGGCCCACGCCCCGATGGTCGAGGTGGTGGGTGGCCAGTGGGTGCTCAAGCTCATGAGCGAGCAGCGCGTGGTGCCTGGCTCGGTGGTCAAGCGCCGCACCGAGGAAATCGCCGAGCAAATCGAGCAGCAGACCGGTCGCAAGCCTGGCAAGAAGCAGACAAAGGAGCTCAAGGAGCAGGCGCTGCTGGAGTTGCTGCCCATGGCCTTCACCAAGCAGGGCTCGACCTGGGTGTGGATCTCACCGAAGTCGCGCCTGCTGGTGCTGGACTGCGGCAGCCAGGCCCGCGCCGACGAGGTGGTCACGCTGCTGGTCAAGGCGCTTGATGGGCTGGCGCTGAGCCTGATCCAGACCGAGATGTCGCCGGCTGTGGCCATGGCGCACTGGCTGGGCACGGGCGAGCCGCCCTACCAGTTCAGCATCGACCGCGAGTGCGAGCTGAAATCCCCGGACGAGATGAAGTCGGTGGTGCGCTACGCCCGCCACCCGCTGGACACCGACGAGGTCAAGCAGCACATCCAGGCCGGCAAGGTGCCCACGCGCGTGGCCATGACCTGGCGCGACCGCGTGTCCCTGGTGCTGACCGAATCGCTGCAAGTCAAAAAGCTGGCTTTCCTGGACGTGGTGTTCGAAGGCGAGGCGTCGAAGTCCGCTGGCAGCAAGACGGACAAGGCCGAGGCTTTCGAGGCCGATGTGGCGATCTCGACCGGCGAGCTGGTGCAGATGATCCCGGACCTGCTGGAGGCGCTGGGCGGCGAGTCGCTGACGGTGGCGTCGGCAGGGACGCTCAAGCCATCGGCATCGGCATCGGCGCCGCCGGCGTCCCAGGCCGCATCGCCTGCCACTGCAGCACCTGCTGCACCACCCACGGTCCCGCATCCAGCGGCAGATCATGCCCCGCCGTGGGATGTCTGAGCAGGGGCGCACCCCAGCTGGCTGCCAGCACGCTTGAACACGAGGGGTGGACCAGCCGGTCGCCCTCGCCATTGAGCAGCAGCACGGGCACGGGCGGCGCGCTGCGCGGCGCCTGGTAGCGGGTGGCCGCCCAGAGCTGGCGCAGGCCGTTGGCCGTGGCCACAGGGCGCTGCTGGCGCAGCTGCAGCCAGTGGCTCAGCAAGGCCTCGGTGGCCACCGCGGGGTGCCGGGTCGTCATCTGCAAAATGGCGTTTTCCCAGTCCCTGGCCTTCGCCTGCGTCAACAGCAGCCGCAGGATGGTCGGGTAGTGCCTCGGTTGCAGGCGCCGCCACGGTGGGCTGTAGGGGCGCAGGCTGGTGTTGATGAGCACCGCATCGGTCACTTCTTCGGGGTGGCGGTGCATCCAGTCCACCGTGACCATCGCGCCCAGCGACATCGCCAGCACATGGCATGGCCCGCGGGTGCCCAGGCCCTGCAGTTGCTGTCGCAAGGCATCGACCATCTCGGGCACCTTGGCCGGGCTGCGCGTTCGCCACAAGGCGCCGTTGCCGGGCAGGTCGGGCGTGATCACCTGGCTGCCCGGGGGCAGGGCGGCTTGCAGCTGGGCGGGGAAGTCGCCCCAATGGCCTTGCTCGCGTGTCAGGCCGCGCAGCAGGACCCAGGTCGATGGTGCTGTGGTCGGCGCTGTGACCGGCGCTGTGGCCATGGCCTGGCTCATGCCGGCACCGAGACCCGCGTCGGGCGGGGCAGCTCGGGGTACCAGCGCGCGCGGGCCTGGCGTTCGTGCAAGGCGCGTTCGGAGGGCTCGGGCATCCAGCGGGCCTGGCTGGCTGCCGCTCGCCCGACGAAATCGAGCAAGGCCATGTGACGGCGCAGCACGCGCTGTTGCCGGTGCGCGATCAAGGGGTTGAAGATGCCGTGGCG
>CAIQIL010000078.1 GCA_903871865.1 uncultured Burkholderiales bacterium | reverse complement strand
TCGAAGGCGCTGCGCGAGGCGTCGAACACGCCCACCACCGCCCCGATCGAGAAGATGATGGACAGCGCCAGCCCGAGCAGGCGGATGAAGGTGGCCAGGGCCTCCGACTGCTCGGCGTAGAAAGCCACCTCGCGCTTGGCCTCCAGCGTCAAGCGCGGGTCACCTTCCAGCTGCGCCTTGACGGCGTCGAAGCTGTCGGCGTCGGCCAGGCGGAACACCACGCTGGAGAACGCGCTGCGGCGGAAGGCCTGGATCATCTGCTCGCTGTCGCCCCACACCTCGGAGTCGAAGGCGCTGCGCGAGGCGTCGAACACGCCCACCACCAGCCAGTCGCGGCCGGCGAAGCGCATGGTCTCGCCCAGGCCGGCACCGGCAAAGCCCTTGGCCACAGCCCGGCCCGTGACGATCTCGGAGGTGCCCGGGCGGAACATGCGGCCCTGCACGATGCGCACCTGCGGGCGCAGCGCCAGGCCGATGTCGGAGGTGCCGCGCACCGTGACGTTGCTGGGCTTGCCGCTGTCGCGCTTGGGCAGGGTGTTGAGCACCACCGGCTCGTGGCTGACCAGCTTGCGGCCCTGCCCGTCGGTGGCGATCTGCGCGAGGCTGTCCACCACCGCGGCCTGCTCGCGCACGATGCCGGAGTTGATCTCCGCGCCCGCGCCCTTGCGCAGCACCATCACGTTGTCGGGCTGCCCGGTGGCGACCAGCGTGGCGCGGATGCCCTCGCTCATCATCAGCACGGTGGCGAACACATAGACCACCAGGGCCATGCCGCCGGCGGTCAGCACGGTGGTCACGCGCCGCACCCAGAGGTTGCGCGCGATGTAGCTCAGGGGCACGGTGCGCAGGCTCATGCGGGTTGCCTCCTCGTGCCGTTCACGCGCAGCTCAAGCCACATGGCGCAGCCCCTGCACGATGTCGATGCGCGACATCTTCCACGCCGGCCAAGCCGCCGACACGGCGCCCACCACCAGCGCGGCCAGCGCCTGCAGGGCCACCGTCAGCATCGACACCTGGAAGATGGGAAAGAGCGTGCCTGCGGCCTTCACGAAGGCCTGCGCCATGGGGAAGGTCACGGCGATGCCGATGCCACCGCCGATGAGCGCGATCAACAGGCTCTCGCCGAACAGCAGCTTGACCACGAAGCCCGGCGGGAAGCCCAGGGCCTTGAGCGTGGCGTACTCGGCCAGGCGTTCGCGCGCCGTCATCGTCATGGTGTTGGCCATCACCGCCATGATGATGAGGACGATGATGAAGCTCACCGCCTGCACGGCCAGCAAGATGGTTTCGCTCATGGAGACGAAGCCGAGCTGGAAGGCTTTTTCGGTCTCGGTCAGCGTTTCGGCCAGGGAGTTCTTGAACAGCGCGTCGATGCGCTGTGACACCAGCGGCGCATCGTCCGGGTTGTGGATGCGCACCACGTACACCCCGACGTAATCGGCTTTGGCGGCCTTGCCCCCGGCCACCCGCGCGCGGATGCCATCGGCCAGGCGCTGCCAGTGGATGAACATCTGCTGCTCGTCGGTCTTGGCGTCCTTGCCCTGGTAGATGCCGCGCACGGTGAAGCGCCAGGTGCCCGGGTAGATGGTGCCGCGCAGCGCGATGCTGTCGCCCACCTTCCAGCCGAACTTCGCGGCCAGCTTGCGGCCCACGACGCAGCCCTGGCGGTCGCGGAAGAAGGCCTGCTTGTCGGCCTCGTCGAGCTGGAACTCGGGGTAGAGCGCGAGGTAGCTGGGCGCATCGACCGCGAACTGCGCGAAGAAATTGCGCTCGGTCACGTAGATGCCGCCGAACCAGTTGGCCCAGGAGATGCCACTGACGCCCTCCACCGCCTTGATGCGCTCGGCGTAATTGAGCGGCAGCGGGAAGGTCAGCGAGATCGAGCTGCGCGTGATCAGGCGCGTGCTGGAGGTGGCGTCCACCCCGGCGTACCAGGCATCGACGATGGTGCGCAGCAGGCCGAAGGCCGAGATGGCCACGACCAGACCGACCATGGTCAGCAGCGTGCGCAGCCGATGGCGGAAGGCGTTTTTCAGCAGCAGGCGCAGGAGGAACATGGCGGGGGGCGTGGCACTGTCCGGGAGGATTGGCAGCCACCATACACCAGGCGTCGGTTCATCCTGGGCTGCCAACGCGCACGTGGGTCGGGTCTGGGCCTGTCCTGTGCGTCGTCAAAGCGCCAGCAGCGCGATGTAGTTCTGATAGCTGTAGCTGCGGTTCTT
>CAIQIL010000077.1 GCA_903871865.1 uncultured Burkholderiales bacterium | reverse complement strand
GTGGATGTCTGCGACTGCTTCAGCTCTTGCTGAACGCGGCGCTCGACGATGTATTTCAGGACCAGGGTGACCAGCGCCAGGCTGGCCAGCAGGGACGCGACGGCAAAGGACGCGGCGACCTGGTACTCGTGGTAGAGGATCTCGATGTGCAGGGGCAGCGTGTTGGTCTGGCCGCGCACATGGCCCGACACCACCGACACCGCGCCGAACTCGCCCATGGCCCGCGCGTTGCACAAAATCACGCCGTACAGCAGGCCCCACTTCACATTGGGCAGCGTCACCTTCCAGAAGGTCTGCCAGCCCGAAGCACCCAGCACGCGGGCGGCCTCCTCCTGCTCCTGGCCCTGCGCCTGCATCAGCGGGATCAGCTCACGCGCCACGAAGGGGAAGGTCACGAAGATGGTGGCCAGCACGATGCCCGGCACCGCGAAGATGACCTTGTGATCGTTGGCCATCAGCCACTCGCCGAACCAGCCCTGCAGGCCGAACACCAGCACGTAGATCAGGCCGGCGATGACGGGCGACACCGAGAACGGCAGGTCGATGAAGGTCAGCAGCACGCTCTTGCCGCGGACGTCGAACTTGGCAATCGCCCAGGCCGCGGCCACGCCGAACACCAGGTTCAACGGCACGGCGATGACGGCGGCCGTCAGCGTCAACCAGATGGCGGACACCGCATCGGGCTCGGTGATGGCCGCCAGGTAGACATCCCAGCCCTTCTTGAAGGCCTCGGCGAACACCGACACCAGCGGCACGAACAGGAACAGCGAGAGGAAGGCCAGCGCGGTGCCGATCAAGAGGCGGCGCACCCAGGCAGGCTCGCTGGTGGCGCGGGCCACATCGGGCGGGGTCAGCACGCGTCCCGGCGCGGCCGGGGTGGCGCTCGTGGCGGAAGAAACAGCTTGCATCTTGGACACTCCGGCTCACTTGCCCTGGCGCTTGCGCGTCCAGGCCTGCAAGCCATTGATGGCCAGCAACAGGATGAAAGACATCACCAGCATCACCACCGCGATCGCCGTGGCGCCGGCGTAGTCGTACTGCTCCAGCTTGGTGATGATGAGCAGCGGCGTGATCTCCGAGACCATCGGCATGTTGCCCGCGATGAAGATGATCGAGCCGTACTCGCCCAGGGCGCGCGCGAAGGCCAGGGCAAAGCCCGTCAGCAGCGCCGGCAACAGGATGGGGAAGATCACCTTGGTGAAGCTCTGCCAGCGGCTGGCACCCAGCGTGGCGGCGGCCTCTTCCAGCTCGCTGGCCATGTCTTCCAGGATGGGCTGCACCGTGCGCACCACGAAGGGCAGGCCGATGAAGGTCATGGCCACGAAGATGCCCACCGGCGTGAAGGCCACCTTCAGGCCCAGCGGCTCCAGCCACCGGCCGATCCAGCCATTGCCCGCGTACAGGCCCGTCAGCGTGATGCCGGCCACGGCCGTGGGCAGGGCGAAGGGCAGGTCCACCAGGGCGTCGACGATGCGGCGGCCGAAGAAGTCATAGCGCACCAGCACCCAGGCCACCAGCAGGCCGAAGAAGGCGTTGACCAGCGCGGCCAGCAGCGAGGCACCGAAGGTCAGCTTGTAGGACGCCACCACGCGCGGCGAGGTCACCGTGTCCACGAACTGGGGCCAGGTCAGCTCGGTCGTGCGCAGGAAGGCCGCGCTCAAGGGGATGAGCACGATCAGGCACAGGTAGAACAGCGTCAGCCCAAGGGCGATGTCGAAGCCGGGCAGCACGGTGTGCCGCCGCAGCAGGGTCTTGGAGAGGAACATGGGCAGCCTTCAGTGCGGCGTCAAATCAATTCACTTGCGGCCGGCCGCGGTGATCTGGTCGTAGATGCCGCCGTCGCGGAAGTGGTCGGCCTGCGCCTTCTTCCAGCCACCGAAGACCTCATCGACCGTGAAGGTCGGCAGGCCGATGAACTTGGCCTGGTACTGCTTGAGCAGCGCCGGGTTGCGCGGACGCAGGTTGTGCTTGACGGCGATCGCCTGGCCTTCGTCCGAGTAGAGGTACTTCAGGTAGGCCTCGGCCTGCTTGCGCGTGCCCTTCTTGTCCACCACCTTGTCGACCACGCTGACCGGGTTCTCGGCCAGGATGGTGGTCTTGGGGTAGACGACCTGGTAGTCGCCGCTGAACTCGCTCTGGATCAGGGGCACTTCGCTCTCGAAGGTCACCAGCGCGTCGCCGATGTTGCGCTGGGCGAAGGTCGTGGTGGCGGCACGGCCGCCGCCGTCGAACACGGGCACGTTGGCGAACAGCGTCGTCACCAGGGCCTTGGCCTGCTCGGGCTTGCCGCCGGCCTTGATCACCGAGCCCCAGGCCGCCAGGTAGGTGTAGCGGCCGTTGCCCGTGGTCTTGGGGTTGGGGATGACGACCGAGATGCCGGGCTTGGCCAGGTC
>CAIQIL010000076.1 GCA_903871865.1 uncultured Burkholderiales bacterium | reverse complement strand
CTCGGACCGGGTCGTGATTTTTGACACCCCCCCCTTGCTGTCAACGACCGAATCGCGCGTGCTGGCCTCGCACATGGGCCAGGTTGTGATGGTCATCGAAGCCAACAAAACACCGATCAACACGATCAAGCAGGCTTTTGCCACTGTGGAGAGCCACCCCGTCGTGCTGTCCATGCTCAACAAATACCGGGGCCCCAAAGGGAGCAATGCATATGGCTACTACGCTCCGTGAGCTTGGGCGCACTGCCGTTGGGTTGGGGCTGTGCCTGTTCGCCCTGAATGCGCGGGCACAAGCCCAGGTCACAGTGCCTGGCCAGGCAGCACCCAGTGCTGGCGCGGCCGTGACCCCCACCCTGGGGGTGCAAGTGAGCCACACCGACAACGCCGCCCAAACGACACAGGACAAGCGCCAAAGCGACACCATCGTGTCCGTGACGCCTGGGCTGCTGGTGCAGTACCGCAGCACGCACAGCACGGTGACGGGGCAGATGCAGTTGTCCAGCGTCACTTACCTGGGCAACACCCAGCCAGACCGGATCCTGCCCACCGGCTTGCTGGCCTTGCGAAGCCATCTGGCCGAAGAGGGCGTGGGCCTGGACGCCAGCATCGCGGCCGAGCAGGTGAAGCCACAGTTCACCTCCGCCACCGCGGCCAGCACCAGCACGTCTGACACGTACACCAACACGCGCATCCGCATCAGCCCATTTTTCGAGCGCCCCCTGAGCGCACAGACGACGGTGCGCGCCCGGCTGGAGCGCACACAGGTCCAGAGCTCTGCCAACAACTGCACCCTGAACAGCCGCCCCAGCACAGACGCCACTGCGGCTTCGGCCGGCTGGAGCCACCGCGGCTCGCGCATCAGCTACAACCTGGATGCCCGCTATGAAAACGCGCAGTCCAACGGTGCGCTGCAGTCTTTGAACACGCAGCGCAGCATCAAGGGCTCGGCGATGTATGCGCTGACCACCGAGCTGGAAATGGGGCCGGTGCTGGGGCGTGAATCCAACGACATCCTGCAGCAGCATGTCCGAGACACCATCAAGGGCGTGCAACTGGCCTGGCGCCCCAGCGAACGCACGGCACTTCGGGCGCTGGTGGAGGAGCGATTTTTCGGTCGCAGCTGGAATGCCGACTTCTCCCAAAGTTCCCCGACCCACAGCTTCGGCGTGAACACCAGCAAGCAGCTGAGCAACTACACCAACGGCACAGGCCCAGGACTGTCCGCCGGCGGCTCCACCCAGGCCCTGCTCGATGCCATGCTGAGCACACGCATCCCCAACGAGGCAGACCGCGCCACCGCCGTCAATGACCTGATCGCGCGCCGCAATCTGCCACAGCAACTGGGTTCGAGCCGCGACCTCTACGACCTCAACACGCTGGTGCGTCAGAACCTGGCACTGCGGGGCGCCATCATGGGCGTGCGCAGCGTGGCGCTGGTGTCGATGGGCCAGGCGCGCACACGGCCGCTGTCGGGTGACGCCTTCTCCAGCTTGCTGGGGGCCGGCAATGACACACGCGAGCGCTACATCGACACGCAGCTCAACCACCGTCTCACGCCGCTGTCCACGGTGACCATGGGCTTGCGGTTGGGGCGGGCAAGGGCATTCAACCAGTTCACCGGCACAGCGACATCCTCCCGCGATGTGGGCATGCGCCTCAGCCTGAGCTCGATGCTGTCACCCCGCACACAGGCGGTCTGCGGCCTGCGTCGCCAGCGCACCGTCGGCGGCGCTTCCGGCCAGACCATCACGGAAAACGTCGTGTTCGCCGGGCTGGAACACCGCTTCTGAGGATCACGCCCCCCATGTACGAGTCGTATTTCGGCCTCACCGGCGCGCCCTTCCTGCTCAACCCGGACCCCAGTTTCTTCTTCGACAGCCGGGGCCACAGCAGTGCCCTGTCCTACCTGAAGTTCGGGCTCTACCAGGCCGAAGGCTTCATCGTCGTCACGGGCGACATCGGCGCAGGCAAGACCACGCTGGTGCGCACGCTGCTGAGCGACATCGACCACGAAAAAGTGGTGGCGGCCCAACTGGTCAGCACCCAGCTCGAAGCGGGCGACCTGCTGCGCTCGGCCATCACGGCCTTTGGCGTGCCGCTCAAGGGCCAGAGCAAGGCCGAGCTGATCGCCACGCTGGAGGCCTACCTCACGCTGCTGGCCACGCAGAACAAGCGCGCCGTGCTCATCGTGGACGAGGCCCAGAACCTCAGCCGCGACGCCATCGAAGTGCTGCGCATGCTGTCGAACTTCCAGTTCGGCAACCAGGCGCTGCTGCAAAGCTTCCTGATCGGCCAGCCCGAGTTGCGCGACATGCTGCTGTCGCGCAGCCTGGAGCAACTGCGTCAGCGCGTCATCGCGTCCTACCACCTGGGGCCGATGGACCGCGAGGAAACGCGCAGCTACATCGAGCACCGCCTGCGCAAGGTCGGCTGGGACAAGCGCCCGCATTTCGACGACGACGCCTTCGACGAGATCTACCAGTGGACCTCGGGCATCCCGCGCCGCATCAACCTGCTGTGCAACCGGATCCTGCTGGCCACCTTCCTCGCCGAAGGCAACGAGATCACGGCAGCCGACGTGGCGCGCATCGCGCTGGAAATCCGCGCCGAGATTGGCGAAGCCACGCTCAGCCCTCCGCCGGCGATGGGCTCGCCGCAAGCCCATCTGGCCGTGGACCCTGCAGCCAGCAGCATGCCAGCAGGTCTGCAACAGGGCATGCCGTCGCACCTGTCCATGCCCACGCTGACAGACAGCGTGCAGGCCTTGCCGACGCAGCCGCAGTTCCGCAACGAGTTGTTCACGCCCGCGGTCCATGTCAACACCGACCAGGCTTTTTTGCTGCTCATCGCGAGCTCACGCACCTGCTGCATCCGCGCCGCCGCCTTGCAAAAGGCATTCGCCAGCCGCCAGGACCTGCCTGCACTCAAATGGCTGATGATCGACGCGCCCGGTCGCTTCGAGCTCACCAGCGACTGGAGTGAGCACATGGGTCTGCGCGCACCGGATGTGCAGATGCGCGTGCCCGCGGGCACACCCGTGGCGCAAACCGCCGATGCCATGCGCCAGCTGGACCACGTCCTGGGTGAGTACCGGCCCGCCGCCGTGATCGTTCAGAACGGCGACGACGCTGCCATGGCCGCCAGCCTGGCAGCCCACCGCCAGGGCATCCCCATCCTGCACCTGGAAGCCGGTTTGCGCAGCTTTGACCGCAGCCGCCCGCAAGAGATCAACGCCATGATGTGCGATCACATGGCCGACCTGCTGCTGACGTCCGAATGGGTGGCGCACGACAACCTCACGCGCGAGGGCATCCCCGCCGACCGCGTCGTGTTTGCCGGCAACCTCATGATGGACACCATGCGCGCCATGTTGCCGCAGGCCTCGCCACCGAAGTACACCCTGCGCCAGTTCAACCAAGCGCCTGAACGGCTCAAGGCAGGGCGTGGCAATGGTGTGGTGTACCGGCAAGGCCAGGGCCAGTCGCAGCAGGTGCAGGCCCTGGCTGAGCTCACCGCCATCCTGAAATCGATCAGCCGCG
>CAIQIL010000075.1 GCA_903871865.1 uncultured Burkholderiales bacterium | reverse complement strand
TGCTCCACCTTGGCCAGCAGGTCCTCGCCGCCCAGCAGGAACTCCATGGGCTCGGTCAACTCGTCGATCAGCTGCCCTTGGGCGTCTTCAAGGCGCCACGTCAGACTGACCACACAGGGGGAAGAAATGATCATGCTCAGATCATCTCACGACTGTGCACCGCGCCCCTGCGCCGGACGCAGCACAATGCGGGGCATGAACGCTCCCGCATCCTCCCTCCCCTTGCCGCCGTCCCCTGACACCCCGACGCCCCTGTTGGGCGGCCTGTCGCCACGCGCCTTCATGCGCCGCCACTGGCAGAAAAAGCCCTTGCTGATCCGCCAGGCGGTGCCGGGCGTGCAGGCGCCGCTGGACCGTGCCGCGCTGTTCGCGCTGGCTGGCGATGAGGCCGTGGAGTCCCGCTTGATCGTGCAGCAGCGGCTGGCGCAGGGCAGCAAGGGCACGAAGGCCTCGGCCGCGGACGATGCCGGCTGGACGCTCAAGCACGGCCCCTTGAACCGACGCAGCCTGCCGCCACTGACCCAGCCCGGCTGGACGCTGCTGGTGCAGGGCCTGGACCTCCACGTGCCTGTCGCGCACGAGTTGCTGCAGCGCTTCCGCTTCGTGCCCGACGCCCGCCTGGACGACCTCATGGTTTCCTATGCCACCGATGGCGGTGGTGTGGGCCCGCATTACGACTCCTACGACGTTTTCCTGCTGCAGGTGCACGGTCAGCGCCGCTGGCGGGTTGGCAAGCTCAAGGACGACAGCCTGCAGCCCGACGTGCCGCTGAAAATCCTCAGCCACTTCGAGCCCGAGGAAGAGTACCTGCTGGAGCCCGGCGACATGCTCTACCTGCCACCCATGTGGGCGCACGATGGCATCGCGCAGGGTGAGTGCATGACCTGCTCCATCGGTTTTCGCGTGCCCGAGGCCACCGAGCTGGCGCGCGAGGTGCTGATCCGCTTCGTTGAAGAGCTCGACAGCGAGGCCCCGCGCCGCCTCTACCGCGACCCCAAGCAAGAGGCCACCGAGACGCCAGGCCTGATCCCCGATGCACTGGAAGCTTTCGCCGCCGATGCCATCGAGCGCCTGCTCAAGGACCGCGACGGTCTGCGTTCGGCGCTGGGCGAAATCCTCACCGAGCCCAAGCCGCGCGTGTGGTTCGAGGCCGGCGAGCCCTTGCCCGAGGGCGTGGGCGTGCGCCTGGACGCCCGCACCCGCATGGTCTATGACGGCCAGCGCGTGTTTGCGAATGGTGAGTCCTGGCGCGCCGCCGGGCAAGACGCCCGCCACCTGCGCGAGTTGGCCGACCAGCGCTGGCTGAGCGCCAAAGCCGTGGCGCGCGCCAGTGCGACTTTGCGCGAGTTGCTCAACCAGTGGTCGGAAGACGGCTGGCTGCACCCGCAGCCCTGAAGTGCTGTCGTCCAGCCCGAGAATTCAACTGGAGCATGGCCATGGACACGCCTGACGAGCCCAGCCACACGGCCGATGATGCGGATGCGCCCGAAAGCGCGGCGGCTGTTCACCCTTCAGGCCGCATCGACGGCTGGCGCGATTTCGAAGACCGTCTGCGCGCGGCCTTGGCCATGGGCATCACCGAGCCAGCGGACTGGCGTTTGTGCGATCCAGACTTTGTGCCATGGCCCCTCGGTGAGCGGGCCATTGTCGAAGTCCTGCAACAAGGCGTCCTGGCGCATCCACGCACCCGTTGGACCTTGCTGGCCGCCCGGTTCGACGAGTTCCCGCGCAAGCACCCGCGCTGGCTGGCGTGGCGGCAGGACTGGACGCACCGCGTGCGCTGCTTGCAGGCCAACGAGGAGGATGCGCCTCAGCTGCGCCCGATGCTGCTGTGGCCTGGGCGCTTGGGCCTGCGCTTGCTGGATGGCGTGTCCGGAAGGGGGGTTTGGAGCACGGATCCGGCCACACTCCACGTTTGGCAGGCTGATTTTGACGTTATTTCGCAACGCTCTGCCGAGGCAATGCCAGGCACGACCCTCGGTCTATAGGGAACTGCCCGATGCACCGTATAATCGATGGCTGAATGTGGAGCAACGCCAGTTGCGATGCATCCTATGCCCTTGTGGCCCGCACTGTGTTCGATCACTGACGGGTCTCGGGCTTTGAACACAGTTCCAAGACCACCGTTTTTGACACTCCTTTTGAGGACACAAGCATGAAAAAGTCGCTCCTGCTGGCTTCGCTGATCGCTGCCATCGCTCTGGCCGCTTGCGGTAAGAAAGAACCTGCTGCTGACGCAGCTGCATCCGCAGCT
>CAIQIL010000074.1 GCA_903871865.1 uncultured Burkholderiales bacterium | reverse complement strand
GTCCAGCAATTCGTTGATCAGGTTGATAAGGATGCTGGCCTGCTTGTGGATGGTGCCCAGCACCTCGTTGCGGCGCTCGTCGGTGAAGGGCCGCTTGAGCAGCAGCTCGGTGAAGCCGAAGATGCTGACCATGGGCGTGCGCAGCTCGTGGGCGGCCATGGCCAGGAACTCGCTCTTCATGCGGTCCACTTCGAGTTCGTGGGTGATGTCGCGGAAGTACATGACGGTTTCGTTGTCGTGTCCGCCATGGCGCACGCGGCGCACCAGGGTGCGGATGCTGGGCGTGTGCATGTGCAGCAGCTCGCGCGTGGCCGACGGGCCCACCTCCGCATCGCCCACACCGGCCATGAGGCCCGCGACCGTCTGCGCGTCCACCTCGCTGGCCTGGCAACGCGCCATCAGCTGCTCCTCGAAAGCCGACAGCGAGTGCCCCACCAGGTCCGCGGCCAGCAGCCCCGTCATGCGCTCAAAGGACGGGTTGACGATGCTGACCTCGCCGCGCTTGTCCAGCGCCACGAAGCCATCGGGGCTGAGCTCGAACACGGCGTTCAGCCGCTCGGTGCGCAACTGCAGCACCTTCTCGGCGGCAATGCGGTCGGTGATGTCGGTGGCCACGCCCACGTAGTGCGTCAGCACGCCCTCGGCACTGAGCACCGGCGAGATGGCCAGGTCGTTGTAAAACAGATTGCCATTCTTGCGGTAGTTGCGCAGCACCACCTGGCAACTGCGCCCTTCGCAGATGGCATCGCGCATCAAGGCAATGCCAGGCTGCTGCGTGTCGTCATGCTGGAGGATGCGGCAGTTGAGGCCCAGCAGTTCGTGCGCCTCGTAACCCGTGATGGCCTCGAACGCGCTGTTCACATAGATCATGGGCTGCTTGGGCAAGGTCATCGACACGATGACCACCCCGTCAGCGGACGAGGCCAGAGCTCGGTCGCGCAGCGTCAGCTCCTGCTCGGCCCATTTGGCGTCGGTCGTGTCCCGCACGATGAAGGTCTGGATGAAGGCGCCATCGACCTCGGTGCGGCTGGCCGACACCGACACGGGGAAGAGCACGTCCTCGTTGCGGCGGCCGGTGGTCTCGTGACCGATGACGCGGTTGGAGAAGCCATAGGTGGCGAACCAGGCGTCCAGCGTGTCTTGCCCCAGGCTGGGCAGCACGACCTGGAGGTGCTGGTCGAGCAGGTCCGCGCTGGTGCGTCCGAAGATGCTGGCCACGGCCTGGTTGCACCACTGCACCTTGCCACAGGCATCGACCATGAGGATGGCATCGGGCGCGGTGTCCATCACCGCCTGGTTGCGCGACTGGGTGCGTTGCAGCGCCGCGCCCATGTCCCTCGACATCTCGCGCGCGCGGCGCCGCGTCGAGATCAGCATCAGGTACCCGTGCAAGGCCGCCAGCGTGAACAGCAACCCGGCACCCGCGGCGATCCACATGCCGGCGCGGCGGGAGACCAAATCCTGCCAGGTGCCGCCGAGTTGCTCGCCGCTCACACGCAGCGTGAGCTCGCGGCCCGCCACGCGCAAGGGGAGCATGCGCTGCAGCGGCGATGCGGCCTGGGTCAGCGCCGCGTCCAGCAGCTCGCCGTTCAGCCTCACCACGGCTTCGTCGGGCGGCATGGCCAGCAAGGCATCGGCCTGCAGGGGCACCGTGACCCAGCCCGAGCCCGGCGCCTGCACGCGCTCCACCAGCAGCCAGGCCCGGGGTGCCTGGCCTGGCAAAGGCATGGGGCACAGCCAGGTGCTTTGCTGCACCAGCCTGCGACCCAAGCACTCTGCGATGGCACGGGCTGGCGGCTCGCCCACCCCGAGGCGCTCGGCCATGGCGCGCGCCTGCAAAGCCGGCTCAGGCCAGACCGTCACGCCTTCAGACGACCACGTGCCGGGCCGCGCACTGGCCGCCTGGGCCTGCTCTTTCGCCCAACTGGCCACCTGGTGGACCATCACACTGCGGTGGTCCAGGCGGTCCTGCACCAGCATCTGGAAGCGGGCGGCAGCGGCTTCGAACTCGCGGTGCACGCGCTGGCGCTCGGCCCACCACACCGCCGCCGTGGTCAGCGCCGTCAGCAGCACGCCGACCGCGATGATCAGCGCTACGGTGCGCGCCACCGGCATGCGGCCCGTCACCTGCTCCAGGCGCGGGAGCACCCGCAGCACGCTGTCGGGGATCTCGTCGTGGATGGCGGCGGGGTCAGGCATGGGGTCTCTCGCGGTGCGCAGCCGGCTGCGCTCAGTCGGTGGCTGCTGCGGTGGCCGCTGCGGCCATGGCCTCGACGCGCTCGATCAACTCCAGCGGGCTGAAGGGCTTGACGAGGTAGGCGTCGGCACCTGCTGCCTCGCCCGCGGCCAGGTCGGTGGCCTGGCCCCGCGCCGTCAGCATCACCACCTGGATGTGCCTCAGGTTCGGGTCCTGCTTGATGCGGCTGCACACCTGGTAGCCGTCCAGCAGGCCCGGCATCATCACGTCCAGCAGCATCACCGCGGGCATGGTGGCGCGGGCCATGTTCAGGCCACTTTCGCCGTCGTGGGCCTCGTGGATCTCGAAGTCACCGAACTCCAGCGTCATGCGGATGAGTTTGCAGATGTCCGGCTGGTCTTCGACGATCAGGATGCGGTGGGGCATGGGGAACTCCGGTGATCAAGCTTGCGGGTGCACCCGCTTGTGCATGGCGCGCGCCATCAGTTGCGACATGTCGCGGGCATAGCGCTGGGCCTGCTCGACCGACAACTGGGCGTCCTGGGAAGCGGGCGCACCGGCCGGGATTTCCAGCACGAAGTCCACCGACTCGAAGTCGTCCTCGATGCGCACTGAGCCGCCGTGCTGCTCCAGGATGCGCTGGCTCAAAGCCAGCCCGATGCCGCGGCGTGGCTCGGTCGGTTTGGCTGAATCGCCCACCCCGAAGGGCACGAAGGCGCTGCGTCGTTCGTGGTTCGAGACGAACATGCCGCGGTTGCGGGCGCGCACCAACACACGTGTGCCGGAGGCCTGGATGGACAGTTCCACCAAGCCCCCTGGCTGTGCGCTGCGGATGGACTGCTCGAGGTACTCCGCCACCGCCTTGCCCAGCCAGTGCACACTGCCGTAAACCGAGGGCAGGGGATCGTCCAGACCCAAAGTGGCCAGGGTGATGTTGCGCGCCTGGGCCTGCGGCATCACCTCGGTGATGGCGCTGCGCACCAGCCCAGGCAGGAGGATGCGCTCGTCGCGCTGGATGGCACTTTGACCGAACACACTGACCAGGTCGCGCAGCTTGCCCAGCTTGCCCGACAGGGTGTGGGCTTCGGCCACCAGCTGGGCCAACTCGCCCGTGGTGTCGGGCTGCTGCACGAGATGCGCGATCTGCGGCAGCTTCTGCGCCAGGGCTTCGATGGGATCGGCCATCTCGGCCTCGATGTAGCCGACGAGGTTTTCCAGCGCGTGCGAGTACCAGCGCTCCTCGGAGACGTTGTTGAGCACGACCATCAGGTCCTTGCCCACCGGCGCCCCGATCACCACCGCACGGATGGTGTCTGGCGTGGTCTCCTGCGTGGTCAGCTCGAATTGGAACGGCAGGCTGAGCATGTCCTGCCCCGCCGCCTTGACGGTGCGTTCAGCAACCGGGTCCAGCATGGCCTGGCCCAGCATGACGGGCGTCATTTGCACGGCCGCCTTGTTGGCGTAGCGCACGGTGCCGTTGCGCTCCACCCAGACCACCCCACTCTTGACCTGGTCAAAAAGGGTTCTGAAGGCTTCGTTCATGGTGGACTCCTGGGGTGTTGTGGTGGACGGTGATGTCGCTTCAGCTGACCCTTTGCCCCAGCAACCAGCGCCCCACCCTCACGGCCACGGCTTCGGCCGACACGGGCATGTGCATCAGCTCGGCGCAATCGGGCACGCCACCGCGGCGGGCCAGCTCGTGCTCGTCCAGGTGGGTGAGCGCCAGCACGCGCATGCCGGCCATGGACTCGCAACGCTGCAGCGTGCGCAGCATGGCCAGTCCGTCCATGCCGGGCAGCTCCAGGTTGGTGATGAGCAGGTCCGGTGCGGACTGTCCGATCTGCAGCAGCGCGAGGTAGCCGGTCTCGGCAAAGCGCAGCTTCACCGCCGAACCAAACGGCGCCAGCGCCTGCTTGCAGCGGTTCTGCCAGGCATCGTCATCGGCCACCAGCAACACGTCCACCTGCGGCATGGCCAGTCCCATGCCACCGACATGGCGGCGCGCCTTGGGCGGAGCCTCGCGCAGCGGTTCGGGCATGAAGTCAGCGCTCGGGCGCAGCCGCGACGGGCGCGCCAGGGGCTCGCCGCCCAGGCCGGTGCTCAGCGCCAGCGCCTCGACCGCGTTGTAGGGGATGCGGCGGTGGCCGCCGGGCGTGCGCGCCGCGGGCAGGATGTCCGCCTCGACCCACAGCTGCACCGTGCGCAGGGACACGCCCAGGCGCAAAGCCGCTTCACGGGTGGTGAGCATGCGGGCACCAGGGCCCAGGGGGATCACTTGTGACATCTTGCACAACTCCGACAGCAACTGCATTGCATCCGGTGGCGATGCGCGCCTCGCCTTGCGAAACACCGCGCTGCGAGCCACCGATATTTCATTTTTGCGAGATTCGCCCTTGCGTGGGGGCCTGGCACATCCACAAAGCCGTGCCGGTCGTGAACAAGTTGCGCAATCCGGCGGGCGCTGTCGGAGATGGTGCGGATTCGGCACAATCCCAGCCCATGAGCAAAGCTTTCACCAAGGAATCGGACGGCGACGAGGACGACGACCTCTCCCTGCCGCCCCTGCCCGCAGGCACCCGCAACTACATGACGCCGCAGGGCTACCTGCGCCTGCGCACCGAGCTGATCAACCTGATCGACACCGAACGCCCCAAGGTCGTGGAGATCGTCCACTGGGCCGCCTCCAACGGCGACCGCTCCGAGAACGGCGACTACATCTACGGCAAGAAGCGCCTGCGCGAAATCGACCGACGCATCCGCTTCCTGACCAAGCGCCTGGACATCGCCGAAGTCGCCGACCCCAGCCAGCACCACGGCAGCGACCAGGTCTTCTTCGGCGCCACCGTGACCTACGAAACGCAGGCCGGCGTGAGCCGCACCATCACCATCAAGGGCATCGACGAAGCCGACGCGCTGCAGGGCGAGGTGAGCTGGGTGTCGCCCGTCGCGCGGGCGCTGCTGAAGTCACGCGAAGGCGACGAGGTCCAGCTGATGACGCCCGGCGGCCTGGAGCGGCTGGAAGTCATCACCGTGCGCTACCCGGCCCCACAGACCGCGCATTGAGCGGCACACCCGCTCAAGCCGATCACAAACCGATCAAACCGCTCAAGGGCAGACGCGGTCCACCTTGAGCACCACCGGGCAGCGGCGCAGGATGCGCATCACATCGGCCAGGTGCTCGGTGTCGCGCACGGCCACGGTGAGTTTGAGCTCGGCCGTCTCGCCCAGGCGCTCGTCGCCCATCTCGATGTGGGTGATGTCGGTCTCGGCGCTGCTGATGCTGGCCGCCACCTGGGCGAGCACGCCCTTGCCATTGGCCACCAGCACCTTGACCACCGTTTCGAACAGGCGGGAAGGCTCTTCGGACCAGCTCACGTCGATCCAACGCTCGCTGTCGCGCTCGAACAGGCGCTTGCCCGTGCCACAGGTCTGGGTGTGCACGACCAGGCCTTCGCCACGGCCCAGGTAGCCAGCGATCGGGTCGCCCGGCACCGGACAGCAGCACGCCGCCAGCTGCACCGTCGCACCCTCGCTGCCATCGATGGTCACGGCCGCCATGGCCGGCGCCTCCGAGGCGGCAAAACGGCCCAGCGTCAGCGTCAGCGCATCGGGGCGCTCGCCCTGCTCGGCCATGATCTGGGCCAGGCGCTTGGCCACCATGGTCGCGATCTTGCGGCCCAGGCCAATCTCCACCAGCAGCTCGTCGCGG
>CAIQIL010000073.1 GCA_903871865.1 uncultured Burkholderiales bacterium | reverse complement strand
CCGCCAGCCCCGAGCAGGTCAGCGCTTGCGGCCCTGCCCTGACTTCTGTCCGGGTTTGCGCAGGCCGAGCGCCTCCATGTTCTTGACGCGGCGGGACTCTTTCCTCGCGTCCATCTTGGCCATGGCCTTGCGCTGGGTGTGCCCCGTGCTGTCGGCGATGAACCACCACAGCGCCGCCAGGCCGAAGGGCGCCAGCATGATCCAGGCGTCCCCCCACCAGACCAGCCGCCCCACGGCACCCACCCCGGCGAAGTTCAACACCAACACCAACACCCCCACTGCCACCAACCACATGTGCGCGCTCCTGCTGCGGGGCCGTCAATCCCGACACCCTGTCAGCGTTTATAAACCACCCGCCCCCGACGCACATGCCAGCGCATGCCCGCACATGTCACAAATGACAACACCCCGGCAGGCGCGAACCTGTCGGGGTGTGGGGGGGCAGCGTCTGGCGCTGACGGGCCAGGGCTTGCGGCCCCGCCCCTTGCTCAGGCAAGGCCTGAGACTCAGTCGCCAGCGTAGATGTCCACGTCCTTGGTTTCCTTGACGAACAGCAGGCCGATCACGAAGGTGAGGGAGGCGATGATGATCGGGTACCACAGGCCGTTGTAGATGTTGCCCGTCTGCGCCACGATGGCGAAGGCCGTGGTCGGCAGCAAACCACCGAACCAGCCGTTGCCAATGTGGTACGGCAGGGACATCGAGGTGTAGCGGATGCGAGTCGGGAACATCTCCACCAGCATGGCGGCGATCGGGCCGTACACAGCCGTCACGTAGATCACCAGCAGGGTCAGGATGGCCACGATCATCGGCTTGTTCAGCTTGGCCGGATCGGCCTTGGCAGGGTAGCCAGCCTTCTTCAGCTCGGCGCCCACGGCCTTCTTGAACTGACCGTCGATGACCTTGGTCGCAGCCGCCTTGGCGTCCTTGTCGAAAGCAGCCAGGGCAGCGGAGGCGTCCTTGGCGGCCTTCTCGGCATCCTTCAGCTTGGTGGCAGCGTCGGCGCCGGTGTCACCGGCAGCCTTCAGGTCGTCCACCTTCTTGAGGGCAGCGTCCTTGGCCTTGATGGCGGCTTCCTTGGCGGCAGGCACATCGGCCTCGCTCACCTTGGTGACGGCGTAGCTGTTGATGGCCACGTCGCCCACCTTGACCACGGCGATGGAACCCTTGGGGCCTTCGACGTTCTCGTAGTTCACCGAGTTGGCGGCCAGCAGTTGCTTGGCCACGTCACACGAGCTGGTGAACTTGGCGGTGCCAGTCGGATTGAACTGGAAGGAGCACTCCGAAGAGTCCGACACCAGCGTCACCGGGGCCGAGGCCTGGGCCTTGGCCAGGTCGGGGTTGGCGTAGACCGTCAGGGCCTTGAACAGCGGGAAGTAGGTCAACGCAGCGACCAAGCAACCGGCCAGGATGATGGGCTTGCGGCCGATCTTGTCCGACAGGGTGCCGAACACCACGAAGAACGGGGTGCCGATCAGCAGCGAGATGGCCACCAGGATGTTCGCCGTGGCGCCATCGACCTTGAGGGCCTGCGTCAGGAAGAACAGCGCATAGAACTGACCGGTGTACCAGACCACAGCCTGACCAGCGACCAGACCGAACAGGGCCAGGATCACGATCTTCAGGTTCTTCCACTGGCCGAAGGACTCGGTCAGCGGGGCCTTGGAAGTCTTGCCCTCTTCCTTCATCTTCTTGAAGGCGGGCGATTCGTTCATGCTCAGTCGGATCCACACGCTGATGCCCAGCAGTGCGAGCGACACGATGAACGGCACGCGCCAGCCCCATTCCTGGAAGGCGTCTTCACCGATGGCGGTGCGGGTGCCCAGGATGACCAGCAAGGACAGGAACAGACCCAGCGTGGCCGTGGTCTGGATCCAGGCGGTGTAGGCACCGCGGCGGCCATGAGGCGCGTGCTCCGCCACGTAGGTCGCAGCACCGCCGTACTCACCGCCCAGCGCCAGGCCTTGCAGCAGGCGCAGCAGGATGAGGATGATCGGGGCCGCTGCGCCGATGGCAGCGTAGTTGGGCAGGATGCCCACGATGAACGTGGACGCGCCCATGATCAGGATGGTGACCAAGAAGGTGTACTTCCGGCCGATCATGTCGCCAAGGCGACCAAACACCAGCGCGCCGAAGGGGCGAACGATGAAACCGGCTGCGAATGCCAGCAGCGCGAAAATGAATGCCGATGTCGGATCAAGACCGGCAAAAAACTGCTTGGCGATGATGGCCGCCAAGGATCCGTAAAGGTAGAAGTCATACCACTCGAAAACCGTACCGAGGCTGGAGGCGAAAATCACCTTCTTTTCCTCAGCGGTCATCGGTGCAGTCGATACGCTGGTATTTGCCATTTCAGAAAGCTCCTCGTCATTGCGATGTCGGACCGCACTTGTGGCGCAGTCACCCCCTTAATCTAAGGGGTATGACCACCCATTGAAATGAGGGGGAACGCCAACCCAACGTGAAAAGTCAATGGACTCGCAATGGTTTACCCCATGCCAGAAATTGGCAATTCGTGTTGTCAAAAGACGAGCGCAGGGAAACTGTCCCGTTTCGACACACCACAGGGAATGCGCCAAGAAAAAACCCGCCGGGGTGAGCGGCGGGTTTTTGACATGGCGCTATATAAGACTGGTCAACATTCTCTGCATCACATACAGCGGCAGGTAATGTCGCGCAAACTCAGTTGCGCTGGGAGAGCTGGTCCAGGATGGCCGGATTCTCCAGCGTCGAGGTGTCCTGGGTGACGTCTTCGCCCTTGGCCACCACACGCAGCAGGCGGCGCATGATCTTGCCTGAGCGGGTCTTGGGCAGGTTGTCACCGAAGCGGATGTCCTTCGGTTTGGCGATCGGACCGATCTCCTGGCCAACGTGGTTGCGCAGCTCGTTGGCGATCTGCCTGGCCTCCTCGCCTTCCGGACGCGGACGCTTGAGCACCACGAAGGCACAGATGGCCTCGCCGGTGAGGTCGTCGGGGCGGCCCACCACGGCGGCTTCGGCCACCAGGGGGTGCGACACCAGCGCGGATTCGATCTCCATCGTGCCCATGCGGTGGCCCGACACGTTCAGCACGTCGTCGATGCGGCCGGTGATGGTGAAGTAGCCGGTGTGCGCGTCGCGGATGGCACCGTCGCCCGCCAGGTAGTACTTGCCGCCGAAGTCGGGCGGGTAGTAGGACTTCTGAAAGCGCTCAGGGTCGCCCCAAATGGTGCGGATCATGGAGGGCCAGGGCTTGCGCACGACCAACAGGCCACCTTGGCCCCAGGGCACTTCCTTGCCGGTCTCGTCCACGATGGCCGCGTCGATGCCCGGAAAGGGCAGCGTGCAGGAGCCAGGCGTCAGGGCGTGGGCGCCAGGCAGCGGCGTGATCATGTGGCCACCGGTTTCGGTCTGCCAGAAGGTGTCCACGATGGGGCACTTGCCGCCACCGATTTCGCGGTGGTACCACTCCCAGGCGGCCGGGTTGATGGGCTCGCCCACCGTGCCCAGCAGGCGCAGGCTGGAGAGGTCGAAATTGCGCGGGTGCACCTTGGCATCGGACTCGGCGGCCTTGATCAGGGCGCGGATCGCCGTGGGCGCGGTGTAGAAAATCGACACCTTGTGGGCCTCGATCATGCGCCAGAAGCGGGCGGCGTCCGGGTAGGTGGGCACGCCTTCGAACACCACCTGGGTGCCGCCATTGGCCAGCGGGCCGTAGGCCACGTAGGTGTGGCCGGTGACCCAGCCGATGTCGGCCGTGCACCAGAACACGTCGTCGGGCTTGTAGTCGAAGGTCCACTTCATGGTCACGGCCGCGTGCAGCAGGTAGCCGCCCGTGCTGTGCTGCACGCCCTTGGGCTTGCCGGTGGAGCCCGAGGTGTAGAGCAGGAACAGGGGGTGCTCGGCGCTGACCCACTCGGGGGCGCAGACGTCGGACTGGGCTGCGGTGAGCTCGTGCATCCACAGGTCGCGGCCGGCCTGGAAGGCCACCTTGCCGCCGGTGCGCTGGCACACGATGACCTGGCGGATGCTGTCGCAGCCACCCAGGGTCAGGGCCTCATCGACGATGGCCTTGAGCGGCAGGGTCTTGCCACCGCGCACTTGCTCGTCGGCCGTGATGACCATGACGGCGCCGGCATCCTCGATGCGGTCGCGCAGGCTCTGGGCCGAGAAGCCGCCGAACACCACCGAGTGGGTCGCACCGATGCGGGCGCAGGCCTGCATGGCCACCACGCCTTCGACGGACATGGGCAAATACAGAACGACGCGGTCACCCTTTTTGACGCCTTGCGCCTTCAGGGCGTTGGCCAGGCGGCTGACGCGGGCCAGCAGTTCCTTGTAGGAAACATGGCTGACCTTGCCGTCGTCGGCTTCGAAGATGATGGCGGTCTTGTCGCCCAGCCCGGCCTCGATCTGGCGGTCCAGGCAGTTGTAGGACGCGTTCAGCAGGCCGTCTTCGAACCACTTGTAGAAGGGCGCCTGGCTCTCGTCGAGGGTCTGGGTGAAGGGTTGGTGCCAGCTGAGGAATTCGCGCGCCAAGCGGCCCCAGTAAGCTGTGTGGTCTTGCTGGGCCTCCTGGCACAGCTTGTCATACGCTTCGCGGCTGCCGATGTGTGCGGATTGCGCGAACGCGGCGGGGACGGGGTAGAGGGTGGAAGTTTGTGCGGTTTGTTGGTTGCCAGACATGGCCATGCTCCTGGAAACCAGCGCTTGTGACGCCGGCGGGTCTAACTGGCAAGGGTGTCACATCATGCGGAAACCCTGCCAACCCAAGACCATGCTCCCATCTCTACAATTTGTTGCTACGGACTATCCCGAACACCCCATGACCGACCTCAAGAAACCCTCCAAAACCGGCGCCCTCCCCAGCTTCATATTTGCCAGCAGATGGCTGCAATTGCCGCTGTATCTCGGCCTCATCCTCGCCCAGGCGGTGTATGTCTTCCATTTCTGGGTCGAATTGGTGCACCTGGTGGAAGCCGCATTCGGCAACCCGGACGCTTTGCGGGCCATTTTTGAAGCCTCGGGGCAACACAGCGACCACCCGCCATCCCACCTGACGGAAACCACCATCATGCTGGTCGTGCTGGGTTTGATCGACGTGGTGATGATCTCCAACCTGCTGATCATGGTGATCGTGGGCGGCTACGAGACCTTCGTGTCGCGCATGGGCCTGGAGGGCCACCCCGACCAGCCCGAATGGCTGGACCAGGTCAACGCCTCGGT
>CAIQIL010000072.1 GCA_903871865.1 uncultured Burkholderiales bacterium | reverse complement strand
GCGAGTCGGTCGAGCGCCCGCTGGATTACTTCGACAACAACCTCGGTGGCCTGCTGTCGGTCTGCCAGGCCATGCAGCGCCATGGCGTCTTCCACCTGGTGTTCAGCTCCTCGGCCACGGTCTATGGCCAGCCCGAGCGCCTGCCCATCACCGAAGACGCGCCCTTGCGTGCGACCAACCCTTACGGCCAGACCAAGCTGATCGGCGAGGAGTTGCTGCGCGGACTGGAACGCTGTGACACGCGCTGGAAGATCGCCTACCTGCGCTATTTCAACCCGGTCGGCGCCCACCTCAGCGGCCTGATCGGCGAAGACCCGCGCGGCACGCCGAACAACCTGATGCCCTATGTGGCCCAGGTGGCGGTGGGCAAGCGCCCGCACCTCAATGTGTTCGGCAACGACTACGACACGCCCGATGGCACCGGCGTGCGCGACTACATCCACGTGCTGGACCTGGCCGAGGGCCATGTGGCCGCCTTGCGCTGCCTCGCTGACAAGAACGCATCGCTGACGGTCAACCTGGGCACCGGCCAGGGCTACAGCGTGCTGGAATTGGCCAAGGCCTATGGCGAGGCCGCCGACCGTGAGATCCCGGTGGTGTTCGCGCCGCGCCGTCCTGGCGATGTGGCCGCCTGTTACGCCGACCCGGCGCTGGCCGAATCCCTGATGGGCTGGAAGGCGCGTCGCGGTTTGAAAGAGATGTGCGTGGACTCCTGGCGTTGGCAGTCCACCAACCCCCAAGGTTTCGAAGGTTGAAGCAAATGACCCATTCCGCTTTGTCTGTCCTGCCCGTGATCATGGCCGGCGGCTCCGGCACCCGCCTGTGGCCGCTGTCGCGCGCGCTCTACCCCAAGCAGTTCCTCATCCTGCAGGGCAACCAGAGCCTGTTCCAGCAAGCCCACCTGCGCCTGCAGGACCTGGCGTGTGAGGACATCGCCGTGGCCAAGCCCTGCGTGGTCGGCAACGAGGAGCACCGCTTCCTGGTGCTGGACCAGCTGCGCGAGTTGAAGGGCGAACCTTCCTCGCTGTTGCTGGAGCCCGCGGGCCGCAACACCGCGCCGGCCGTGACCCTGGCCGCGCTGCAGGCCACGGCCGATGGCAGCGACCCCATCCTGGTGGTGACGCCGGCCGACCAGACCGTGACCGACGCCGCGGCCTACACCACCGCGCTGCGCAAGGCCGTGCGTGCCGCGGCTGCGGGCGACATCGTCATCCTGGGCATCACGCCGGACCGCCCCGAGACCGGCTTTGGCTACATCCGCACCGCTGCGGCCGACGCCGAGGGCGTGCGCAATGTCGCGGCTTTCGTCGAGAAGCCCGACCTGGCAACGGCCCAGGCTTACGTGGCCGATGGCGGCTATTTCTGGAACAGCGGCATGTTCGTCATGCGCGCCTCGCGCTGGCTCGCCGCGCTGGCGTATTTCCGCCAGGACATCGCCGACACGACCCGCGCTTCCTTCGATGTCCGCACCACCGACGCGCAGTTCGTGCGCCCGGGCAAGGAGGCGTTCCAGGCCGTGCCGTCCGAATCGGTGGACTACGCCGTCATGGAGCAGTGCCCCGCCCAGCCGGGCTGCGGCTTCAACGTGCGCATGGTGCCGCTGGACGCCGGTTGGTCGGACCTGGGCGCCTGGGACGCCGTCTGGCAGGTCAGCGCGCAGGATGCCGATGGCAATGCTCGCCAAGGCGATGCCATGATCGAAGACAGCCACAACACCCTGGTGCATGCCACCAGCCGCCTGGTCGCGGCCGTGGGCCTGGACAACGTGGTCGTGGTGGAGACGCCCGACGCCGTGCTGGTGGCCGACCGCAGCCGCAGCCAGGACGTCAAGAAGATCGTCAACAAGCTGGCCGCAGCCTCGCGTTCCGAAGGCACGCTGCACCGCCGTGTGCACCGCCCCTGGGGCTGGTACGACTCCATCGACATGGGCCCGCGCTTCCAGGTCAAGCGCATCATGGTCAAGCCCAAGGCGTCGTTGAGCCTGCAGATGCACCACCACCGCGCCGAGCACTGGATCGTGGTGAGCGGCACGGCCGAGGTCACTGTGGGCGACAAGGTCGTGCTGCTGTCGGAGAACCAGTCCACCTACATCCCGTTGGGCACGGTGCACCGCCTGATCAACCCGGGTGCGATCCCGCTGGAGATCATCGAGGTGCAGTCGGGCAGCTACCTGGGCGAGGACGACATCGTGCGCTTCCAGGACAACTACGGGCGTTCGGCCTGAGCGCCTGACACGCACCCGAACCCTGGCAGATCCAGCCACCCTGCGGGGTGGCTTTTTCGTGGCCGGTCTGCGCAGGTCAGCGCAGGTCAGCGCAGGCAGTGCAGCAAGTCCATCGGCTGCGCGGCGATGACGTCGGCACCCCAGGAGGCGATCTCGCCGTTGTGGCCGATGTAGCCCCAACCGGCGGCGGCACTCGGCATCTTCGCGGCCTGTGCGGCCTGGATGTCGCGCAGGTCATCGCCCACGTAGAGCACCGTGGCCGGGTCCACGCCGAGTTCCTGGCAGGCCGTCAACAAGGGCAGGGGGTGGGGCTTGGCGTGCGCGGTGGAGTCACCGCTGATGTTCGTGCCGGAGCGCGCCTCCAGGCCCAGGCCGCGCAGCACCGGCAGGGTGAAGCGGTGCGGCTTGTTGGTGACGATGCCCCATTTCAGGCCCTGGGCTTCGAGCGTGTCGAGCAGCTCGGCCACGCCGTCGAACAGCACGGTGGTTTCTGACAGGCACTGGTCGTAGGCGGCCAGGAAGGCCGTGCGCAGCGCTTCGAACTCGGCATCGCCCGGGTGGACGTCCAGGCCCAGGCCGATCAGGCCGCGCGCCCCGGCCGAGGCGTAGGGGCGCAGCGTGTCCAGGGGCAGGGGGGGCAAGCCGCGGTCGATGCGCAGGCGGTTGAGCGCGCCGCCCAGGTCGCCTGCGGTGTCGGCCAGGGTGCCGTCCAGGTCGAACAGCACCGCGGTGGCGGGCCGAGGCCAGGCGATGCTGCCCGTCAGGCCGGTGAAGCCCGCCATCACGACACCAGCGGCTTGCGGCACGCGATCATGTAGTTCACGCTGGTGTCGCCCGAGAGCCAGTAGCGGCGCGTCAGCGGGTTGTACTCCAGGCCCTTGAACTGTTGCAGGTCCAGGCCGGCTTCGCGCGTCCAGCGGGCCAGTTCGGCCGGTCGGATGAAGCGCGCGAACTCGTGCGTGCCCTTGGGCAGCAGCTTGAGGATGTACTCGGCGCCCAGGATGGCGAACAGGTAGGACTTGGGGTTGCGGTTGAGCGTGGAGAAAAACACCCAGCCGCCCGGTTTGGCCATGGCCGTGCAGGCGCGCACGATGGAGGACGGGTCGGGCACGTGCTCCAGCATCTCCATGCAGGTGACGACGTCGAAGGCGCCGGGCTTCTCGGCGGCGAGGTCTTCGGCCGAGACGCTGCGGTAGTCGAGGTTGGCCACGCCGCCTTCCATGGCGTGCAGTTGCGCGACTTTCAGGGGCTTGTCGGCCAGGTCCACGCCCAGCACGTGGGCGCCACGGCGGGCCATGGATTCGGCCAGGATGCCGCCGCCGCAGCCCACGTCCACCACCTGCTTGCCGCGGATGGCGGCGAACTGGTCGATCCAGTCCAGGCGCAGGGGGTTGATCTGGTGCAGGGGGCGGAATTCGCTCTCCGGGTCCCACCACTTGTGGGCCAGCTCGGAGAATTTGGCGAGTTCTTGGGGGTCGGCGTTCGTCATGGACGAGATGCTAACCAATGCCGCGGGTTTTCTGACGGCGTCACCCCCGGGTCGCAGGCGTTTTCTTGCGCGGGTCGGGCCTGGGTGGTGGCCCGTGGTGCTCTCTCAGGGCCAGGGCTCTAGGGCTCGGCGCCGCTGCCCATGTCCTTGAGGCGGCGGTAGAGGGTGTTGCGGCTGATGCCCAGGCGCCGAGCGGCTTCGGACATGTTGCCGCCGGTGTCGGCCACGACCTGGCGGATGGCCTGGCCCGACAATCGCCGCAGGTTGGCTTCGGGGATGCGGGTGTCGGCGTTGGCGTCTGCGTTGGCATCGATGGCGCCATGGGCTGGGTCCCATGCCTTGGCCACCGGGCGCACGGGCTCGCGCAGGGCGTCGGCCACATCTTCCGGCAGGTGACGCCAGTCGAGGCTGTGGGCGTCGGGCTCCAGCAGGGCGCAGGCGGTGCGCAACACGCCGTGGAGTTGGCGCAGGTTGCCGGGCCAGCGGTGGGCCGCCAGGGCCTGGCGCAGGCCGGGGTGCAGCTCGGGCGCGCGGGGCAGGCCCATGTCGTGGGCGATGCGGGTGAGCATCTGGTGCACGACGGCGTGGAAGTCCTGGCGCTCGCGCAGGGGCGGCAGGGTGACGGTCAGGCCGTTGAGGCGCCAGTAGAGGTCTTCGCGGAACTGGCCGGCGGCGATGGCGTCTTTCAGCTGGAGGTGCGTTGCGCTGACGAGCTGGAAGTCCACCGGCACGGGCTTGCTGCCGCCCACGGGCACCACGGCGCGGTCCTGCAGCACGCGCAGCAGACGGGCTTGCAGGCTGAGGGGCATGTCGCCGATTTCATCGAGGAAGAGGGTGCCGCCGTCGGCATCGCGGATGCGCCCGGGCGAGCCCTCGCGGCGTGCGCCGGTGAAGGCGCCGCCGACGTAGCCGAACAGCTCGGCTTCGATCAGGCCTTCGGGCAGGGCGGCGCAGTTCACGGCCACGAAGGGCCGGTGCGCGCGGGGGCCCTCTTCGTGCAGGCTGCGCGCCAGCACTTCCTTGCCTGAACCAGACTCACCCTGCACCAGCACCGCGATGCCCTGCAGCTGCACACGGCGCGCGCGCGACAGGGCTTCCTGCACGCGGGGGTCCAGCTCGGGTCCGTGGGGGCCCGGGGCGGCATCGGCCTGGCGGGCGTCGGGGGATGCCGGCGAGGTGGGGGCAGGTGAGGCGGGGGCAGGTGAGGGCGTGGCGGCTGCACTGGCAGAGACGGTGTGGCGCACGTCCAGCCGGGCGTAGAGCGAGGGGCGGTCCGTGCGGGCCAGGCGCATCACCTTGCCGGGCGGCCACAGGGCCAGGCGCGCTCCGGTGAGTTGCTCCAGCGTGCACGCGCCGATGCCGGCCGATTCCAGCTGCAGCCATTGTTGCGCCAGGGTGTTGGCGCCGACCACCCAGCCATCTTCCGACAGGGCCAGCAGGCCTTCGCCCACGCCGCCCAGGCCTTCGACCAGGGTGTGCAGGCGCACGATGCGTTCGTGGGTGTGGCGTGCATGGAAGAGCCGGTCTTCGATCATGCGGGCCGCCGAGCGCACGAGCGCGAAGGTGTGCGGGTGGCGGCTGCGCTGGTCGCCGGAGATGTCCAGCACGCCGCGCAACTGGCCGGCCGGGCCGAACACGGGCGCGGCCGAGCAGGTCAGGAAGCCGTTGCGCTCCAGGTAGTGCTCGGCGCCGTGGATGACGATGGCGCGGCGTTCGGCCAGGGCCGTGCCAATGGCGTTGGTGCCGCGGTCGGCCTCGTGCCACAGCGCACCGGGGCGCAGTGAAACGAGCTCGGCGCGGCTGAGGAAATCGGCATCGCCCAGGCTGTGCAGCAGCAGGCCGCGGGCATCGGACAGCACGACCAGGCTGCCGGAGTCGCGCATCTGCCCGAACACGAAGTCCATGACAGGGCGGGCCTGGGCCAGGAAGTCGTGCTCGGCCGACAGGGCCTGGCGCAACTCGCCATCGGCGCACAGCGGCGGTTCGCCCAGACCATCGACCGGGCTGAGGCCGGCGTGGCGGCTGCGCTCCCAGGAGCGACTGAGCGACTCGTCCACCAGGCCGCTGGGCACCTCGCCGGACTCCATCAACCAGCGGCGGGCCAGACCGAGGTCGGCCGTGGAGGCGGAAGGTGTTGCGCTCAGGGTCATGGCGTCTGGTGGCGGCTGGGTGGGGTGACTGGCAGGGGCTGGCGCAGTATCCCGCCGCCCGTCGCCTGCCACACGCGGGTACACCCTGTGTCATTTTGGCGCAGTGTGCCGGGGCGTGGGGGTGTGCCATGTCACAGGGTGACACCCACCGTGCCATCTGCCGCACTGTGCGCTTCCCTGTGCGCCGAGGCATCCGCCGGGGCGCCAACCCAGGGCCAACCCTGACTGGCACGCGCCCTGCGCTGTTCAGAGGGCGGCGGGCCACAAGCCCACGACAGGCTGTCTCCACCAGACCTGTCACCGCACCTTTTTCACACGACCGACGTCACCCACCGACCGACACAGGAGACACGCCATGATCTATGCCGCACCCGGCGCCGCAGGAGCCCCCGTCACCTTCAAGCCGAAGTACGACAACTTCATCAACGGCCAGTTCGTCGCGCCGGTGGAAGGCCAGTACTTCGACGTGATCTCGCCGATCAATGGCAAGGTCTTCACGCAAGCCGCACGCTCCGGTGCGGCCGACATCGAACGTGCGCTGGACGCGGCCCACGCCGCCAAGGACAAGTGGGCCGCCACCTCGGCCGGCGAGCGCGCCAACATCCTGCTGAAGATCGCCGACCGCATCGAGCAGAACCTCGAAAAACTGGCCTACGCCGAGACCGTGGACAACGGCAAGGCCATCCGCGAAACGCTGAACGCCGACATCCCGCTGACGGTGGACCACTTCCGCTACTTCGCCGGTTGCCTGCGTGCGCAAGAGGGCTCGCTGTCGGAAATCGACGGCAACACCATCGCGTCCCACTTCCACGAGCCCCTGGGCGTGGTCGGCCAGATCATCCCCTGGAACTTCCCCATCCTGATGGCCGCCTGGAAGCTGGCCCCCGCCCTGGGCGCGGGCAACTGCGTGGTGCTCAAGCCGGCCGAGTCCACGCCCATCAGCATCCTGGTGCTGGCCGAGTTGATCGCCGGCCTGCTGCCCCCGGGCGTGCTCAACATCGTCAACGGTTACGGGCGTGAAGCTGGCATGCCGCTGGCGCAGAGCAAGCGCATCGCCAAGATCGCCTTCACGGGTTCGACCGCCACCGGCCGCGTCATCGCGCAAGCCGCCGCGACCAACCTGATCCCCGCCACGCTGGAGCTGGGTGGC